>JACREZ010000038.1 GCA_016212665.1 Ignavibacteriota bacterium | reverse complement strand
ACGACGATCATGCCACTGCGTCGTGTTATTTTTTCTTTTGTTGGTACTATTTGTATTCGCATCAATGTGAAAAGTTCTATTTTCCTGATATTTCACCCATCCGGTGAATTCGTCTAACAGTCATACGCGTTATTGTTCAATGGGTTACATGATTATTGGGGTGTCTATAGCGGGGATAAGGCAATTCGGCTGCTTGACTATCTCAACAGCCCTGTGTAAATTGTATCCGAATGTATCGTGTAGTTGGAAATTCAAATTTATGCAACAATCCATTAAGGAAGTTTTTGTATCTTTCTAGTGTTGTACAGATGAATACTTTTATCTGAGAATAAAGGAAAAAAGAAAGCGATATAAAAGCAAAGACATTACAACAAAATGTTTTTTACCAACATGGAAATGTTTATAACCTAAAGGCATGTGCGACGCTCTCAGCGGAGAACTCTGACTTAAAGCAATTTCTATAATAAAAATCAATACATACATATCACAAACGAAAAGCGTTCTTTCATGAATATCAAAGTTCTTATTGTTGATGATGACCCCCTTGGTCGTCAAGGCATGACTTCGTGGTTATCTGACCAAGATGAGATTGAAGTTGTCGGAGAAGCTTCTAATGAAACTGAGACATTCGCATTTTTAGAAAAACAACAACCCGATATCATTTGTATGGATGTCTCATTGCATGGAATGTTCGACCGTTCTGGTATAGAACTGACACGTAAAATTTTGGAAAAATTCCCAACCATTCGCATTATAGGATGTTCCATGAGAGAAGGAATTGATGATATTCTTTCGATGTTTGATGCCGGTGCATCCGGGTTTGTAGCGAAGCGTTATATCTATGACGCAGAAATCTTGGTGAAAGCATTGAGGGAAGTATTGGATGGAAAACTCTATTGTTCACCGGAAATCTCCCAACGTGTTTTAGCTACATTGTTGCAAAGGAATTCAGGGAAAAATAAGCAAGCGAATTTAACGGAACGTGAACTTGAAGTTCTTATCTTAGTTGCACAAGGAAAAACAGTAAAAGAAATTGGTTCTCTGTTATTTTTGAGTGAAAGAACAGTTGAAACGCATAAACATACACTCAAGGTAAAACTGGGGGCTCATACAGATGCGGATTTAGTTAAAGAGGCGATACGTAGAGGATTGATAATTGTCTAACTGAGAGTTCGGGATTACTCTACCCCGGTTTTTCGTTTTTCGCAATCCAAAATCCGTGTTTTCCCTCTAACAAATCTTTTTTTCGTTTCGTATTTTCCAGAAGGTTCTTTGAGGGGCAATTTGTTTTCATGATGGGTACCCGGAGATGGTAAACCAATCAAATGAATCTATCTTGTAGTTCCTATCAGAAATAGGGTTTGTCAAACGGAGAAAAATAATTTTATGAAAATGAACTCAAAGAAATCAACTATGATGCACATTGCTGTGAATCAAAAAAAATAATTTGGCATTTACAAACTATTGCATGTAAGTATGTACATTTATTTAAGTGATACCATGTATCTAAGGAGGAGATATGTCCGGGAATTATATTCTCCAAGATAAGGCTTCACAAACACAATATTCAAATTTCGTTGTAGCATTTGCTGGCAATGATGATGATTCATTACATGTCTTGAATCAATTCAAAAAGGAAATGGACATTACATTTCACGTTCACTCCTTTGATAATTCTTATGCTACGCTTTCAAAAGAGTGTCGTTCTGTTTTGTTAGTACTCCCAACAGTTTCCGAGAAATGGAATTCTATTGTAAATTCAATCAGGGAGAAAAACACAAACGTTCATATTCTTGCTGCAATTAGAAATCAAAACAAAGACATTCTTCACAAACTTGTTGATACAAGCATTGATGATTTTCTCCTTGTCCCGGCGCGAGGAGAAGAAATTAAGAAGAAATTTCAGCGGCTTCTCAACGTGACGAATGTTCCTGAATCTGATGTTATCAAAAAGGAATTAATCCTCAAATTCGGTTTGGGGCAATTTATCGGCGCTTCATCCCAATTCCTCAACGCAATAAAAAAAATTCCAATTATCAGTAAGACCGATTCTCCATCATTAATCATGGGGGAAACAGGTACGGGGAAAGAAATGGTCGCCCGTGCGTTGCATTACTTGGGAAGTCGTTCATCGCAACCGTTTATTCCGGTTAACTGTGGTGTTCTGCCGGAACAACTGTTTGAAAATGAACTCTTCGGACATGAAAAAGGAGCCTACACGGGCGCGTTACATAAACAAGAAGGATTAATTCACGAAGCGCGGGGTGGAACATTATTCCTTGATGAAATCAACACGCTAAACTTCTCCTCACAAGTGAAACTCCTCCGCTTTTTAGAAGACGGACTTTATAAACCCTTAGGGTCATCGAAGTACGTGCAGGAAAATGTACATATTATCACCGCAACCAATGTTGACCTCCTGACCGAAATACAAGAAAAACGATTTCGGGAAGATTTATATTACCGTATCAATGTTCTGAACATTCATTTACCGCCGTTGCGTGAGCGCACAGGCGATATATTTCTGCTTGCCAACCATTTTCTTGATAAGTTTTCTCATCAGTATGAGAAGGGCGAAATGTGTTTCTCTGCCGATGCCATGAACAAACTCACCTCCTATTCATGGCCCGGGAATGTGCGCGAAATGAAAAACCTGATTGAGAGACTTGTAGTATTGATTGAATCAAGCCTCATCAAAGCGGAGGACGTAGTTTTACCCGGTGATGGAACTACTCCTGTAGGTCAGAGAACATTTCAGGATGCACGAGAGATTGTGATTCACGAATTTGAAAAACGATTTCTCTCTGAAATTTTGGCTGCGAACAAATGGAATGTCAGTCGCGCTGCAGAACAGGCGCACATTGACAGGCGTTCACTTCAACGGCTGATAAAAAAATACAACCTTCATACTGCGGCATCATATTGATTGGATGCGGGAGATTTCCCGCACTTCAAACTCATTTTGCTGCAATCACTTACCGAGTATTTATATTTTAGGTGCGGGATTCTTGTCGCACCTCCTTCATCCCAATTCTTCTTGCCTTCCTTTTACATGCAGTTTCATTGATTTTCAACATCGTATAGCTGGCATTATGCTTGCAAATAGTCATTCGAAAATCTCAGAAAGTTTTTGGATGACGAATGATGAAATTACGAAAGCTATACTCGGTTACTTGCTCAAGCATCCCGATGCAGGAGATACGCTGGAAGGGATTGCGGAGTGGTGGATTACACAAGAAATGGTTGAGATGAGGAAAGAGCAAATTACTGAAACCATTCAAGAATTGTGCAAAGAAGGTTTGCTTGTGGAAAAAGATTTAGGAAATGAACGAAAGATATACTTTTACAATAAACAACGGTAGACAAAAAAAGCATCCTTACAAATATCTGTAAAAAATAATGTATTGCAGGAAAAGAACGAAGCGGTTAATCAATAGTATAGAATTCAAAAATAAAGGCACTGCATTGCAATTTAAATAACGGGTAGCATCAATGTTTTGGAGATAAATTCTTCAAATAATTAACACCAAAATGAAAATTATTTTATGGTAGGGGATTTAATATTAAACAACATTTATTATTACAAGTTAGGAGAATTTTATGAAATATAGTTTATACTGTTCAATTACTTTATTCTTACTTCTTATACAAAATACTACTTATGGACAGCCACCTGTTTACACCCTTGGAGGGAACAGCAACTATGTGCCTAAATTTACATCGAGTACAACTCCATATTTTATAGGTAATTCATCAATTTTTGATATTAATGGAAAGGTTGGATTCGGTACGACAAATCCACAGAATATAATCGATGTGGAGGGGGGAGTCGCAATTGGATCTACGTACTCAGGAACTATTGTTGCACCTAGTAATGGATTGATAGTGGAGGGAAATACAGGAATAGGAACTTCAAGCCCTGGGTATAATTTGGATGGTTTATCTTCCTCAAGATTTTTAACACTTGATGCCTCATCCAATGATCCGATTTTCGAGATCGCAAGAAATACATCGAGTACCAATTATGGAAACGGGCAAATTGATTTTATCAATTACCATAATACGACGTATAAACGCCTTGCTTATATCCAGGCTTTAACAAATGGGACGTCAACAAATAAAGGAGGACACCTGCGATTTTTTACTAAGAATGATGCGGGAACTAATAACGGTTTAGAAAGGATGAGAATAACAAGTGACGGCAATATTGGTATAGGGACAGTAAATCCTTTATCAACTTTAACAGTTACGTCAAATATTACCTCACCCAACGCAGTTTTAAGTGTGACAAATAGTAATACATCTTCAAATGTACAGACTTATGCATTAAAAGTGACAGGAGGGCAAGTTATCAACACGGGAATGTCACCAGCTTCCTATGGTGTTTACGTTCAAGGAGGAGGAGCGGCTAATTCAGGATCAAATAGTTATGGTTTGTATGTATTATCTGGATCGGGCACGGGCGGAAACTATGCTGCATATTTTGGAGGAAATGTAGGAATAGGTACCATAAATCCAACACAGAAACTTGACGTGGCGGGAACAGTGAAGATGACAGGATTTAATCTAAGCTCTTCTCCTTCTGCCGGTTATGTACTTACATCCGATGCAAGTGGTAATGGCACATGGCAGGCACCAACAGGAGGAAGTGGAAGTTTGAATGGTACGACCAACTACTTAGCAAAATTTACAGGAATAAACTCAGTAGGTAATTCTGTAATGTTTGAAAATGCAGGCTATGTTGGTATTGGGTCAACAAGTCCAACACAGAAGCTCCACGTTTATGGAGAAACAAATACACGAATGTTGATAGAAGCAGCAACTGAGGAGGCAGAATTAAACTTAAAATCAGGTTCAAAAATGTGGTCGTTTTATGCTGGGGGTAATAATTTGTACTGGTACAGTGACGACTCGCCCTCTGGTAATCGGATGACATTAACATCATCAGGGAATTTAGGAATAGGGACTGATGTACCCAAGAATAAACTCGATATAGAGGGAGCGTTAGCAATTGGAAGCGCTTATAGTGGCACTAATGTAGCACCGACTAATGGACTATTAGTGGAAGGTAATGTCGGTATAGGAACAACGAATCCAACAGCCAAACTTCAAATCGAGAATAATAATTCTAAGTGGTTCCAAGGTTTTGCTGTAAAAAATGGTACTAATACCGGCGGACGTGCTGTTCTACTCATCTCAGGTGGCGCAAATAATTTTGACTGCAACAGTAATCCTACTTCATGCAATTATCTAAGTAGCGAGATAATACTCGAAGACAAGTTCCATAATGAGGATGGGAGAGGAATAACCGGCACTCGCGAATGGCATATTTTTCACGACAACTCAAACGGGCTCATTTTTCAAAAAGCTGAAAACTATGGTGGGTACACTAGCGTTTTTTCAATCGGTTGGAATGGCAATATTGGTATTGGAACAACCCCAGCTACAACAACTAAACTCGCTGTAGAGGGCACTATTGGTGCTCGAGAGGTGAACGTTACAATAGCAGGTACTGCTTTTCCTGATTACGTCTTTGATGAAGATTACAAAATCCTTCCTCTGAACGAACTGGAACAACACATTAAAGAACAAAAGCATTTGCCGGAGATCCCGACAGCAGAAGACGTGAAAAAGAATGGTCTCAACTTGGGTGAGATGCAAGTAAAGCTTCTCAAGAAAATCGAAGAGCTAACTCTCTATGTTATTAACCAGGAGAAAAAGTTGACCAAGTTGGAAAAGGAAAATTCGGAATTACAAAAACGTGTCAATGGACTTGATAACCAAAAGTAAGATTCTATTATTAACAAATAAAATTAAAGGAAAAGGTCATGCAAAAAATTCAATTCAAATCGCTGTTTAATTACAAAGTTGGAATTCTCCTGGTCGTTGCACTTGTAGCATATACGGCAGTGATGACAACTATGGAATTTCGAAAAACAACAAAGGTCGGTTATATCAACACCGCTTCTCTCATGGAAAAATACCCGGCAGCCCTCAAAGCTCGTGAAGAACTCAACAAAAAAACTGAGGAGTGGAAAAAGAATTTACAAACATTGGAAACGGAGCTTACCCAGCTTAATCAGGATTTAGTGCAAAATGCCGCGAAGTGGAAACAGGATGTCCTTGCTCAGAAGCAGGAGACCATGAAGAAGAAGCAAGCAGAGTATGCGCAATATAACCGGGCGATTTCCGAAAAGGCTGCAAAAACCGAAGCCGAGTTGTTTCAGCCGGTGTATAATGACCTGAACCTGAAGATAGCGGATTATGGAAAGCATGAAGGCTACGATATTATTTTAGGAACGATGAGTGGCGGAAATATCTTATTTGCTCAGGATGGCGTTGACCTGACGCAGAAGTTTCTTGACTATACAACAGGCGCAACGACTGTTGCATCCAAGAATTAACAAAAGATAAGGCAGTTCGGATTCTTATGGTAACCCGATTTATAGTATTCTTGTTCGCTATCCTTTTGTTGATGACAGGGTGTGAAAAACGCTTTGAAAGTATTGACGAGTATGAGAAGTACGTCAAAGCGGATGATTCGCCTTTTCGTCAATCGGTAGTACAAAATGGAGTCAAAGTAACGGTGCAGTATCTTCCGACCGATGCAATGATGCTCAGAAAGTACAGAGAGCATGAAGAGCAAAAGAAGAAACTCGTGATGAGCGTGATGGACAACGAGGAGAAAAGAAAACAACTGTTCCAACTCGAATCCGAGGTGAGTAACCAGCGGGCTATGTATGATAACTCGTTGTACTTTGTGCTCACCATCGGGTATGAAGATGGAAAGCGGGACATCGAGTATGAAAGCATGAAAGCAGGTTTTCAACATTACAGCGCATGGCTGAACAAACTGTTATTCTCGATGCAGGAATATATATATATCGAAACGCCGTCGGGAGATGAAGTGCCGCTTTCGCTGTACAATATGGAGCGAACATACGGGATGACCAAGGAGAGAGAATATTTGCTTCTCTTTCCACGCACGTTCAACGAGCGGGACGTCTTAAGCAAAACTCACGAATGGTTGAACTTTCACATTGAAGAATTTGGATGTAACACCGGCTCATTGAATGTGCAATTTACACTCCCCCTGCCGGAAATGACCTTAGCGGTAAGGGGATAACCCGTGTTGCTTCAGAAAAATGAAAAAAAAATTTAGGAGATTCTAATGATAACTAAGATTTTTCTTCGTGTTGTAATTCTTTCAATTGTTTTGTTGATGAACGGTAGGGTAGTGTTTGCTGGAAATAATCCGGTTTTGCCGGAGGCGGCAAGATTTGAACCGGTAGATGCGACTGACTTAGTAGATCTCTATACCGGAAACTTTACTTATAACATACCATTGCTAGAGATACCAGGTCCGGAAGGGAATTGGCCAATAAACATCTTCTATCATGCTGGCATAGGTCCAAACACTGATGCAACATGGGTAGGACTTGGTTGGGACTTAAACCCTGGGTCAATTAATAGATTCATGAATGGTTATCCTGACGACTTTTGGGGAGGACAAATTGAATCCCGGTTCTATGCTCATAAACAACGAGGATATGGACTTTCATTGGGTGTAAATTATGGTCCCGTAGGGATGAATCTTAATTTTGATTCGAATCTTGGATATAGGGGTATGAACCTTAGTTATGACATCATTAGCGGCATGTTGCCTGTTGGAAATGGCGGTTTAGGTATAGGCTTCAATCTTACTGTGTATTCCGGTGTATCAGGAAGCGGCGTTAGTGTCGGGCTGGGTGCTTCTATGGGACATACAAGTGGTATTGGCGCTTCAATAGGTGCATCGGCTGATTTTGGATTGGGGGAAAAGCCTGTATATGGCGGGCGGGCGGGCTTATCTTATTCAACAGCATGGGGTGGCGGAACAACATCATTCTCCTTAGTTGGTGTAAGTTTTTCTTCAAAAGGTAGTCCAACAGGTTCTTTTGCAGGGGTTGGATTTCAAAGCCAAGCGAAAACAGACGGCAAAGGGCAATCCACGCAAAGTAGTTGGGGAGTAACTATTCCTACCCCTATCGCAGGCTTATCATTTTCATTGGGATATTATGAGTGGGAGTGGTGGTTAGATGAAACCCATTCTGAGGAAGCAATTGGTATGCTCCATCAAATGGGTTACACCGGAAATACATTGACCAGTATATGGGGGATGGGGAGTAGTAATGTTATTGAAAAAGCTGTCACGTATAATGAAAATGTAAGTTACGCTGTAACATCTTCCTCTGCTCCTAACAATTTCACAAGTCCAAGAATGGATAGAAGTCTAATTACCGATGGAACGGGTAATAGTATTTTTTCTGGGGAAGACCAGTATCAAGTTTCAGCACAGGGATTGGCAGGAATGTTTAAACCCTTTGTTGAATACGGGTATAAACTTTATGACGAAAATGAAACCGTGCAACAAGGCACAGGAAAGTATGTTCCAATCACTGGACAGGAAAATATAGGAACTCATATTAAATTTCGTTTTCTTGGAGAACAAGGGGGGGCGTTTGCTTCTTTGACACAAACTTACGGAGATAACTTTTCTTCTATAAATAGGGGGAGTCGGCTTATCAAACCAGCTATTGATCTAAAAACCGGTTTACTCATTGGATTTGAAATAACTTCAGAAGACGGGAAGGTATATGAATTTTATCAACCTGTTTTTACACATAGTTCACATACATATAGTGTAAAAAATCTGGGTACGTCTCAAAAAACCAGTGTCGAAAATAAAATGACCTCTCCGTATGCATCATCATGGTTATTAACCGGAGTGAAAGGACCTGACTATGTAGATAGAGGTGTTCCTGGTTATAGTTCAGATGACTGGGGGTTCTGGGTCAAGCTTCGTTACAAATTCTATGGATTTGCAACGTGGCGCAAACCTTTTAAAAAATATCAGGGAACTCAAAATGACCTGGAATTGATGCCGGACGCAGTTTACAAAAATACAAAAACCCTCAATGAAGGTGTTCGGGATGTTTTCTATTTGCAAAGCATTGAAACTGCTACGCATATTGCGGAGTTTGATGTGAACTCAAGGTTAGACGATGACCAAACAATAGTTGATTTTAATAGAATTTACATACCGGGTGGCTCGTGGTCCGGAAATCATCCAAATCTTTTAGTGACAGTGCCTTTTGATAAAAGCGTTCTGGGGAGTTCAAGTACTATTAAAGTGCATGCATTTTATAACAACTATATACGATATGAACCTTCTCCTGTATGTGCGTTTGTTCCCAAGACTAATTTTACAGAAGAGGCAATTGTTGATATTGCTTCACAGCCGGATGCAATACCAGATGATGATCAATATACTTTTTCGGTTTCAGGTTTGCCGGATGGCATTTCGGGACCCGATTACTTTGAAGGATGTGGAATTGAAGGCCAGTGGGGCGGGGTAATAAAAACTATCGGAATATCACTCGTTTCGGGAGACCCCCCTCCGTCATCAAAGAAACTCGATAGCATCATGATACGAAAAAAGGTACTGAAATCGGATGGTTCATATATGACGGATTATACCCAAACTACTTCTAAAAGCATCATTGAAAAAATAGGATTTGAATATTCTTATGGTTTACAAGTGGGACGTCCCCGCCGTGAAGAAGGAGGTTTAGGCAAGCTAACACTGAACTCTATTACAAAATATGGAAAAGATGGCGAAGTAGGTTTACCGCCGACAGAATTTAGCTATGGATACAATCCGGGGTATGGGCAACATACATGGGATGTATGGAATGGTTATACAAGCGAAGGTTCGGAGTATAATCATTTCAATAGTTTCAAGAAAACAATAGCGGATAGAGACGCAGGTGCCTGGGCGCTCTCTACAATTACTACTCCACTCGGGGGAACAATTACAATTAATTATGAGTCGGATTACATAGATAAAATAGGAGGCGATACAGAAAATAAACTAGCATTATTTACTCCAATGTTTTATCAAAAATGGGATGAATATTCCCAGCCCAATGGAAATAATTATGGCCATATTCTTATTAATGACGGTACTCCGTGTGGAGGTAGGCACCCTTCTGTGTTACAATCAATTTTTAATGAATATGGTGGGGTTATGCCTGCAGCAGTGTCTTATTATGAGGGCGTAGGCACTTATTCACAGGTAGGAAAACAAAACCCTGTTAGAATATCTGAGGTTAATACTTATGATAGTGATACTTGGATAGTTGATTTTATAAGCGAGACATTGCCTTTTATGTGTGACGCATCGGATAGAATTTACAATGCTACAAACCAGATAGATCCATACACACAAGAAAAGTATGATTTTCAGCCATCACCAATTTCATATCTTTTCGCGATCTCTCCCAATTTCATGTTTGGTGGGGGGCATCGCGTGCAATCAATATCTATAAGTAATGGCTCAAATATTAAAAAGACGGTATATAAGTATGGAAAAGGGTATCTCAATGTCATGCCATCCATAGCATTTACAGCATTACCATGGATAAACCGAATAGGTTTTTTTACTTCACGAGTACCCGGATCACATAGGTATACCCATGATGAAGTTCTTGTGAATCACAAATTAAATATTCTTGGACCTCCTCCTACTGTTGGCTACGATAAAGTAGAAGTTTATGAAGAAGGTAGCGTGTCAGGGACTGTGTCGAATGGCAAAACGGTTCATGAGTTTTTTACATCTGATGATTATCCTTTTGTCTCGGATAATTCGAGTATAACAAGTGTTATTGTAAACTCAAACAATCAGGTGAAGATTAATGATAAAACCGGTATGCAAGGGAGATTAAAATCTATCACAGTCTATGGAATGAAACCGGGAACCAGCGGCACGAGTGATAATGATTTTTATCCATTAACAAAGAGTGAGATAGAATATTGTTTTAGTTCTGACCTAAAAACGGCAACAAGAGGAGTTCTCTTAAGTAATGGTTCGTTAGACTACGCAACGCACTCCAATGTAACGACTCCTCCTACGATACCGTTGGGTAAAACACAACAGAAATATCAAACGGAGTTAGATGGAAACTTAAAAGTTGTTGAGCATCAAGTAGAGAATATTTACGTTGCCTCTACTACATCCACTTCATATTTCTACTATCCGGATGATTATGTGACTTCTGATCAAGTTGTTTCAACGGTAACAAATATTGGGTTTGATGAACTTACCGGTTCTGTGTTAATAACAGAAAGCAAAGATTCAAAAGACTTAAAGCAAGTTACAGAAACTGCGCCAGCATATCGTTACTATAACGACATGCTAAATAAGAATATGCTTTCACAAGTTGCCGGGACAAAAAAATATGTGTTACCTGTGGGTATAACTACACCATTCTTAGACTTGCTCTATTCAAATTCCCACAATCAATTTCTTTCTGGTGCTACGGTAACTACGTGGTCTAAAGAATGGAGTCATGATGGTGTATCGTCTGATGGTGTGTGGAGGATGAATGACACATACATGTATAATCGAGATTATACTTATGTCGAATTTCCAAGTTTATTCTACACATATACTGGAGAGGATTATCCTGTTGTAGATGCAAGTTTCCCATGGAAAATGACATCAAATATCACTGAATATGACAAGTATAGTCATCCTACAGAAGAAAAAGGGAGTGATGGTAACTACACGTCAGTTCTTTATGGACATGAAGGGGCATTGCCAATCGCGATAATAGCTAATGCAAAGAATGGTGAATGGGGACACACAGGATTTGAAGACTTAACATATAATGGTTGGAATACATCGGAAGTATCTGGAGTAACGGTGTCACCGGAAAATCATACAGGAAAAAAAAGTTTATTACTTCTTTCCGATATATATTTATACAAACGTTTTTATAGCGGTGAAGGGTTTGATAAAATGAAACCTTACGTTGTAGAAGGATGGTTCAAGGGTGACATGTTACGGGCTAAAATATTAGGTTATGACGGCACTGGTACCTTGATATCCGGGATTAACAAAACTGTCAATTTTGATCCAAGCAACAGTTGGAAATATTTTAGTTTTCATATTACTCCACAAGAAATGGAAACGCTTCCCTCGGATGGTTATTTACACATATCATGTGAGTTTCCCTCAGACCCAGATTTAAATTTTGAACAGGGATATATTGACGATGTCCGTTTTCGCCCGTTGGATGCATCTATGACAACGTACACATATGATCCGCTTACATGGAAAATGACCTCGATAACTGACCAAAACAACATAACGACGTATTTTGAGTATGATAACTTAGGAAGGTTAATTCTTGTGCGGGATAAAGATAAGAATATTGTAAAACGGCACAATTATGTTTTTAGTCGTGCGTCAGAATAGTAGTTCATAAAAGTTATTAAAAAGAAAATATCACCGACGAATTACATGTATTTAATGTTATTTATTAATAGCAGAATTGGGATATTATTATGAAAATGAAGAATGGGAATAGTAGAAGTTATTTCGGCTATTTTTTAAGAAAGATGTACCTTATAATATTCGTAATGTTATTTTTTTGTAATTTCTATAGTGTAAAAGCACAGTGTGTGTATCCACCAGGGGAAGATGTGATGGAAGTTTCAATTAATGGGCAACCACCATGGCCAGATTATTGGCCCGCAAGTTGGTCTATCCCGATATCAATGTTCTCAGCAAAAGGTTGTGATTCCTATGGCTGTCAAGAAGCCAATTTTTTTTGGTCGCTAAATGAAGGGCCGGTATCAGGAGGTACGGAATATCAATTGGCTGGTTATTATGAAAACAATGGATGGACCTCGCCAGGGTGGCCTTCCGCGCCTATCACTGTACATGAGGGAATATATACGGTTTCTGTGCGAATGGTAAATACCTGTGTTCCAGGACGTACTGTAACAGCCGTTCGTACGTTCTGTGTTGGAAATCCACCCGAATTCCAAAATCCTCAGATTACGTTGGTAGCGGATAATCAAATTCGATTTAGTGTTCAAAATACAAGTTCTCCCACAAATGCCTACAAATGGAGTCTTGATAATAGTGAATGGTCATCAGTAATAACCTTAAGTGCGAATGGCGATGAGTCTCTCTCAAACGGTATTCTTATTGACGTTGGGATGCTGCAAAAAGGTACACATACGTTACACTTCAAGGGTGCGTATGAAATTGGTATTGGCGGTTTGTGTTATGCCTGGTCATATCAGATGGATGTTTCCTTTCAGTTTATTTTTCAAAACTCTGTCAAAACCCAATCAATATTTTACCCATTACAATCGAGCGAAGAAAACGCGGAAACAGACATCAGCAACCTTTCACAAACAAAAAAATCTGAGGCAATATCGTACGCTGATGGACTTGGTCGTGCATCGCAAACAGTGAGCTTCAAATCATCTCCTTTGGGAAACGATGTGATTACACATGTTGAATACGATGAATATGGCTTGCAGACAAAATCATATTTGCCGTTCACAAAAGGAAACAATGATGGAGGGTTCAGGTATTACGCTCAAACCGAGCAAGGTGCATTTTATAATACTCCTCCCACAGGAGTTGCAAGTACAAGTTCTCCATTTAGTCAGTCTGTTGTCGAAAGGTCTCCATTGCTAAGAGTTCAAGAGCAAGGAGCCCCCGGTGCAGACTGGCGGACCGGACAAGCAACTCCACATACCATACGCACTGCGTATGGAACAAACACGGATAATAATGTTAGAAAATGGGAGGTTGATAATAACGGTAATTTAATTCACGGTGGGTATTATGCTGTTGGTGAACTATATTCCACAACGACGACTGATGAAAATAGTCATGAGGCTATCATATTCAAGGATAAATCTGATCAGGAAATATTAAAACGCTCTTTTGTCGGAGGCGGGACGCCGGTTAATGTTGAAACGTATTATGTTTACGATGATTTGGGTAATCTCCGGTTCATTATTCCACCGCAAGCGTTAGACCAATTTCCATCATCTCCGGATCAGCCAACGATTGATAATATGCGTTCAAAATGGGTAACAAAATATAACTACGATGGATATAATAGGGTGGTTGAAAAAATTACTCCCGAAGGTGGTACCGTTTCCACAATTTATGACCAGGCAGGACGTGTTGTGCTGACTCAGGATGAAAATATGAAGAGCGACAAGAATTGGTTTTTCACCCGGTACGATAAATTGGGGAGAGTTGTTATGACCGGTATTTACCATGATGAGAGTACAACTCCCGACCGTATCAGTCGCCAGGGAATGCAAAATTTTATTGATGGATTAGGAATTTTTTATGCAAAAAGAGATGAAAGCGATATTGGATATTCACTTGATGACGGGTTTGCCGTTGAGGAAGCGAATATCTGGACGATAACATATTACGATGATTATGATTTTGATTCAGATGGCTCAGACGACGTACAATTTAATTCTGAATCAGAGTTTAGTTCACAGGACCAAGCGGGCAGTGGAGACTATTCTGAATATTGGATTACAGGTCATACGGCTTTCTTTAGAATAAAAGATAAGGTTACAAAAACGAAGACAAGAATACTCGGTATTCAACAAAGTGTTTTTACCGGAGAAAGTTATAGCTCCTGCCCGACATCTCCTTCAACACTTTACTACAAAGGTAATTCCATTAAACTGCTGCCGGGGTTTCGCACCAACCCCGGGCAAAGTGTTCATATTGGAGCTAATGTTACACCCCCGGCGGGAAGTGAGCAATATTGGATCGAATCGGCAATGTTCTACGATACGTATGGAAGAGTTATCCAAACACAAACGAAGAACCACCTTGGCGGCTTAGACGTTGCCAGCACGCAATACGATTTCTCCGGAAAAGTTCTTCGGACGAAACTTACACACATGAAAGGCAACATCCCCAATCCTGAAGTGGTTGTAAAACAACGGTTCACATACGATAACGCAGGGCGGCTTATCAATACCTATCAATCGAATAATGGTGCAACGGAAGTATTAATTTCAAAATTGGAATATAACGAGCTGAGTCAACTCATCACCAAGAAGTTGCACTCGACCAACGGAGGAAGTACCTTTCTACAAAGTATAGATTACAAATATAATGAACGGGGTTGGTTAGTCTCAATGAATAATCCCACAGATCTTAGTGATGCAAATGCCATCAGTAACGATTTGTTTGCTTTCAATTTATTGTACAATGATATTACTATTTCAGGTCTGAATAATTCCCCTTTATACAATGGCAATATATCAAGCATGATATGGAAATCCACCGGAGCGAGCCAGAGACAAGCATATGCTTATACTTATGATGAGTTGAGCCGTTTAACTGCGGCAAACTATGCGACGTATGCATCGCAATGGAATGCGATGCCCGCGTACGCCGAGAAGGATATTGAGTATGACCTCAATGGAAATATCAAACGGATGAAGCGTAATAAAGATAACGGTGATGAAATTGATAACCTCTGGTATCATTATGACGCGGCGGCTCCTAATAAACTGACGGGGGTGCAGGATGGAGCAATGAACACAGCAGGGTATGATTTTATCAATAATGTTTGGCCCTATGGCGCTTATCATTATGACAACAACGGCAATATGATTGAAGATGAGGACAAAGGCATTACCATCGAATACAATGATTTGAATTTGCCTACTACCATTACATGGACAGACGGACGAAAGCTCAAGTTGCTTTATACCGCAACAGGAAGTAAATTGCGCATGATGACGTACGATGCAACAGGTACAATGACAGAACAGAGAGAGTATGTAAACGGCTTTGAATACAAGCAAGGGGCAAACCCCTATTTACAACAACTCCCCATGAGCGAAGGAAGAGTGGTGAACGGCGGGACGGGTTTCCAGTACGAGTACTCCCTCAAAGACCACCTCGGCAATGTGCGGGTGACGTTTGTACCGGGTGTAGATGCGCAAGGGCAACCTAAAGCACAATTGCAAGATGAAACCTTTTACTACCCCTTTGGTTTAACGGAAGCACAACAAATAAGCGGCGAGCAGAACCGCTACCTCTACAACGGCAAAGAACTTGTGAATAACCACAACCTCCAGTGGTACGACTACGGCGCACGCTGGTACGACCCGCAACTTGGAAGGTGGCATGTGATTGACCCATTAGATGAATACCATAGCCCGTATGTTTATGTAGGAAATGACCCTGTTAATATGATTGACCCTACTGGTATGGGTGAAGAAGATCCGGATGAACCAGCTCCCAATCTTCCTATTTATGTGATGGATCCTGTTGATGTTGTTGCAGATCGAATAATTGATGGTCGCTACGATATCAATAGGGCGACATACTGGGACTTTGCAAATGACTTCCTTTTTGATGGTTTTCAAGGAAAGGAGTACTTCTTTGAAGGTGGAATGTTATGGAGTAAATATGATATGTTTACTCCCAGTATGCTTACAGGTGTTCCACCTGATATATCAACTACAGGCATGAAATTTTCCGTTAAAACCGCGCGAGAATTGTTGAAAGGTTGGCACAAGGGAACTTTTCGCTCTGCAGCATCCAGCCTGAAATACCATCTGAAGAAACATGGTGCAGGTAGAGGTATGGAACAATATGTTAAGGATGCTAAAGATTTTTTTAAACAAAATTATAATAAAGGACAAATAGTCACACTTAAAGATGGTACGCCAGGGATTCTGATACGAACTCAAGGAGGCGGACAAGGTGGTTATTTTACTCTTGACGGTAAACCAGTTAGTTTCTGGTACAAGTAATTTATTAATTATAAATAATATTTCTCCTGAAAATTTTATGTTAAATAGATTAATAAACAAGTTTGAGTTATTAAAAAACACACAATTTCCACACGATACTACTGAAGATGAACTCAGCTTGATTCACGCAGAATTGGTAGAATATGATGGATATGTAGTGGGCCTAATTGATTCATTGATTGTATATTGGAAAAAATACAAAGGCGAGATAACAAGCAAAATACGTTTGGGAAATCAACTTGAGTTTATTCTTACACAAAAAAAATTTCCATACGATTATGAGTTGGAAGAGCGAATTAAAAAAATAGGAGAAAGAAGTATTGGAGATAGCAAAGCAATAGTTGAGGAATATTTGAATTATCTTTTTGTTATTAAAGATACCCTTGAAGAAGCAACTAAATTATTAAGAGAGTTAGATTCATAATGGGAGTCTGTCTTATTCTCAACCAAACATTAAGAACTATAGGTCTAAAAAAATATTACAATAATTTTTGTTTACTCTTGCTCACTAATTCTATACTTTCTGTACACCATGAAATCAACCCACATCATTACCCGGCTGTCATGGTCCTACCATGACAGAACACTCTACAACAAGGTCACGAATTGGTTTGTGACCTCCGAGTAAGTTGAAGTAGAACAGAAGTCTTAAACATTAAAAAATCATTTTGAAATCAATCACCATTATCACTATCATCATTGCCGTACTTCTTGTTTCAGCAAGCGTAGCGGCACAGCAAAGCACGAGTTTCATCTTGCTGGAGAACGGTCAAACAGTCAATGGCAAGGTGGAGCTAAAGCAACCGTTCCTCGCAACACCGTATCTCATGCTCAACGATTCCATCAAGCATCCATTGGAAGAAGTGAAAGTATATCAAAACGAGGATGGGTATTTTGCAAAGGTGCGCAGTAGAGCCAACTTTTTTACAACAGGTGTGTTGGATTTATCAAGCGGTGAGAAGTTTGTGAAGAGAACACTTACAGGGCGTATCAGTTTGTTTGAAGAACAAGGAAGCCGCTTTATTGGAGGACATTCGTTTACCACAAGCACGCCCGGCGGCTCGTTTACCCATACCACTCCATCATCGTTTCAAACTTACACGTTAGACTATTTCTCCAAAGATGACGGAGATGTGCTTGAAGTAAGTATCAGCAATCTCAAAAAAGCAATGGAGGATAATCCCGTCAGCATGGAGTACCTCAACGAGTATCAAACATTAGGCTACGTTCAATATGGTTTGGCAATCGGTGGTTTGGGAATGGTCGTTGCGGGAGCGGCAACAAGCACGAAAGAAGAATTCAATACGGGACTCGTTCTCGGCGGCGCAGTCGTAGCAGTGTTAAGTTGGATTCCCAAGTTAATTCGTGACGGGAAAATGGAAGATGCGGTGAGAGTGTATAACGGGAAGTGAGAACGTAGTGAAGAGCCAAGCAAATATTACCATTACGCAGTGTCACGGTCTGGACCGTGACACCCCGGTAAAGAAACGAAAGATAAATGTGTTGTTAAGTCAAGGCGGCTTTTCCCTCACCGAGTTGATGGTGGTTCTCGTCATCATCGGTGTGTTGGTGTTGCTGGCGTTGCCAAAATTACTACCAATCGTTACCAAAGCAAAAACAACCGAGGCGAAGTTGATGCTCAAACAAGTTCACACGCTTGAGCAATCGTACAAATTTGAACATGACCGTTACACACAGCAACTCAATGAAATCGGATTTGAGCAGGATAAACTTGTCTCGGATGGTGGGCAGGCACGGTACAAGATAGAGATAGTTTCGGCAGATGAAAAAACGTACATCGCCCAAGCAACATCTCTCATAGATTTTGATAATGACGGAACGTACAATATTTGGATTGTGGATGAGACGGGTGTGGTAAAAGAGAAGATTACTGATTGAGAGTTTGAGTAATTGAGTAGATGAGATATGAGATACAATAGAAAGCCTAGCAAAACTACAAAAGGTGTCATGCTGAATTTATTTCAGCATCTATACAAACACGTCATAGACCCTGAAACAAATTCAGGGCGACAATCTACAAGGTTTTTCAATGCCATTTAAGAATGATTTTTGCTTTGTCCATATTGACCCTGATAGGATTGTCTCTTGGCAGTTTCATTAATGTTTGTGTCTATCGGTTGCCGCGAGGAATTTCCGTTGTTCGTTTGTCATCGTTTTGTCCTTCATGTAATAGAGATTTGAAATGGTATGAACTGATTCCTGTCCTCAGCTTCGTGTTTTCAAAAGGGAAATGCAGAAAGTGTTTATCGGCAATTTCGTTTCAGTATCCTTTGGTTGAGCTGTTTGTTGCCGCACTTACCTCTGTATTATTTCTCGTTTACGGACCTACACAAGAGTTTCTCACCAGACTCACGTTTCTTCTCCTTGCAATCCCTATTGCAATTATTGATTGGAAGCATTTCATCATCCCGAATAAAATATTATTGATGAGTTATGCACTTGGAATTATTGGCATTATTGGAATGGAAGAAGAAATCTTGATTTCAAGTATCATTTCTTCCATAAGTTCATTTGTTTTGATGTTCGTTATCATGCTGGCTGGCGACTGGCTGTTCAAGAAACCAAGTATGGGATTTGGCGATGTGAAGTTAGCGGGACTCATCGGGTTGTTTCTCGGATTCCAAAACTTTCTTGTTGCTTTCTGGTTCGCCGCTTTGCTTGGAACAGCATACGGTTTAGTCCATCACTTTCGATTGCAAAAAATTAATCCGCAATTTCACCCGCCTCAGGCGGGCAAGGCAATCCCTGCCCGCCGAACTTGTTCTTTGGCAGGCGGGCGAAATCCGAAATTACCGTTCGGTTCTTTCCTCGCCTTCTCTTCAAGTATCGTTCTCATATTTCAGACTCCTATCAACAATATGTTAGAGTCATGGTTGACCTTGATGCAATAACGATTCCGCAAGAGACGCTCAACCTGATTCCAAAGAATACTGCTTTGGAGTTTTCTGTTCTCCCGTTGTTGACAGAGAACGGAAGTTTAACTGTTGCTCTGCTGGAGAATCATGCGAAGGAAATCATCAACGACCTTGCATTTCTTACCGGGAAAAAAATTAAGAAAGAACTTGTTCCTTCCGAGAAATTAGTAACAGCAATACATCGTTGTTACGGAGTCACCGATGTAGAAGCACGCAAAACTTCGCTTGCCAAACGGACGGACTTCATTTCGGTCAAAGAGACGGAACGAAAACTTGAAGCAGATTCTGATGAGTCGGTAGTCGGGCTTGTGAACAGAATCATTTCTGATGCGATTCAAATGGGAGCGAGCGATATTCACATTGAACCGTACGAACGTTCGTTTCGTGTCCGATATAGGCTCGATGGTGTTCTGCACGAAGTGTTACATCCATCGTTGGAAAAAGCAAAGCCGCTTATTTCCCGTCTTAAAATCATGGCAGACCTCGACATTGCAGAGAAGCGCAGACCGCAGGACGGGAGAATCAGGGTGAACAACGGTGAGAGAGTCATAGATATCCGTGTATCAACATTGCCGACAGATTTCGGTGAGAAGGTTGTTCTTCGCATTCTTGATAAGTCGCAGGTACAACTTGACCTTGCGCAATTAGGGTTTGAAGAAAAAGAATTGAAATTATTCCAGCGAACAATACGGCTGCCATACGGAATGATTTTGGTTACCGGACCAACCGGTAGTGGTAAAACGACAACACTCTACGCGGCTCTTAATTATATCAACAAACCGGATGTTAACATCACCACAATCGAAGACCCGATAGAGTACAATCTTCAAGGTATCAATCAAACACACGTGCGGAGCGATATTGGAGTAACATTTGCAGCAGCATTGCGTGCAATTCTTCGACAGGACCCGAACATCATCATGCTTGGGGAAATACGAGATTCTGAAACGGCTGAAATTGCAATTCGTGCGGCGTTGACCGGACATCTTGTGCTTTCGACGCTTCATACAAACGATGCTGTCTCGGCAATTACCCGTTTGATTGACATGGGAATCGAACCGTTTCTTGTTGCATCTTCTGTGAAAATGATTCTCGCTCAGCGGCTGCTCAGAAAACTTTGTCCTGAATGTAAATCTCCGATGCAACCCAAGAGCGAACAACTAGAAGAACTACTCACGAAATCGAATAGAAGAGAATCGCAATGGTTTGGACCGAAGGGTTGTCCATTGTGTAATCATGTTGGCTATCGAGGAAGAACCGCTGTGTATGAAGTTCTCCCCATCCACAATGGATTGAGTGACATGATTGGACAAGGAATGCAGACTTCTTCGTTGCGATTAAAAGTGCAGGAATCGGGCATGTTAACTTTGCGAGATGCCGCGTTGAGAAAATCTGAACGGGGTGAAACCTCTCTTGATGAAGTATTACGAGAGACTATGATATAATCTGTTCGGAAGAAAGAAAACCATACTATGTACATCAAATATTTTTGTTCGATTGCCTTGATAATTTCGTTGAGCATTTATCATATACATGCTCAAGAGCAAAGCGATTCTGTTCGGGAGACTGTCAAGCGGAAGTTAGACAGCATCATTGTTTCTCCAACCGGTTATCTCAATGTACCTTCGCCTCAATTGTTGTCGAAGGCAGATTCTATCAATAAGCAAAAAAGCCTTTCGAATGACGAACTACGAGATACGACCTCAGAAAAATCTGTTTCGGATGTTACCGATATTCCTCCCGGTGCAAAAGACACAACGACACTTAGTTTCAAGGATACTGATATACGAGACATTTTTCGTGGATTATCTATACAACATGGCTTGAATATCTTTCTCGATAACTCAATCAACAAACGAGTAACAATTTCTCTGATGAGCGTTCGAGTGTACGATGCCATCAAGTTTTTGTGTGAGCAGAACAATCTTCTTCTCAACCTCGAAGGTGGAATTTTTAAAATCGCACCGCCACCACCGCCGAAAGAGGAACCACCACCGCCACCGAAACCTCCTACGGTTTCGTATGATAATCATTTACTCTCAGTTCAACTGAAGAATGATGATTTGGAACGCGTTGTACTTGAAATCCAGAAAAAAACCGGGTTCAATATTCTTCTCTTGAATGGAACGACAGGAACAATAACCGGGACGCTTAACAACATTGAATTTGAGAATGGCTTTACTCAATTGTTGAACAACAACGGATTTGCAGTTCAGAAGAAAAAAGGAGTATTTATCGTCATCAGGATGGATTACTTTGTTGGAACGCAAAGCGGAAATCAACAGAAACCGACCGGACCGTATTGGGTAAGTGTCAAAGATTCTCTTGTTTCACTCGATGTTACCAACGCTCCGCTTGACCGTGTAGTATCCGATATTGTCAAGCAGTGCAATTCTGATGTTGTCTTTTACAATTCACTTTCCGGTACACTCAGCATCCGTGCAACAAACATTCCGTTCTCGAAAGCGCTCGACCTCATGTTGAAGAATACCAACTTTACATATCGTGAATCCGAAGGAACATACTTCATTGGAGAGCGGGCGAACAAATCATTAGCGGTGACAAAGTTGATTAAACTCAAACATCTTCGTGCCGATAAAGTGATGGAAATGATTCCACAGGCAATTTCATCTCAGGCAATGGTCAAGGCGGTGAAAGAACATAATGGTTTAGTAATAATCGCTTCAAGCGATGTCATCGAACAAATGAAAGAATTTCTCCTGCAAGTAGATAAGCCGATAGCTCAGGTATTAATTGAAGCATTGGTCGTTGATTTTGATAGAACGAAAGGGAGTGAGTTTGGAATAGAAGCGGGTTTACTTGGGAGCCCTGATACGACGGGGATAGCACGTTCAGGCTCACTCGTTCCGGGAATCAATGGTGGGGCGACAGGTCCTTGGCTCAATCGAAGATTTGAAAAGATAGGTCACGTCAATCTCTTTGGTACAGATATTAACGTTGCAAGTTTAGGTGTCCTTCCAGCCGATTTTTACATGCAAGTAAAAGCATTAGAGCAACGCGGAATAGCCAACATTAAATCGCGCCCGTTGCTTGCGACGGTTAACGGGCAACAAGCAAGTCTCAGTATTGGTACAACACAATATTTTTTGTTGAAAACTACGACACCATATCGAGACCAGACACAGGTTGTGTTCCAGGAAAGCCAGACGTTCCAGACAATTGAGGCTGATGTGAAATTAGAAATTACTCCCTACGTTGGAGCGGATAGCATGATAACCGTAGATATTAAACCGGATTTCCGTACTCCGGTCGGTCAACTTTCATCCAATGTTCCACCCACTATCAACCGACGTGCATTGAGTTCTACTGTGGTTGTTAAAGATGGTGAGACAATTATGCTAGGTGGATTGATAGAAGAAGGTGAAACGGAACAACGTTCACAGGTTCCCATTCTCGGCTCTATTCCTTTGTTGGGCGATTTGTTTTCTTCGACAACAAAATCAAATCATAAGACCGAATTGATAATTTATGTAACTCCACATATTTCGTTTGGTGAGGCGTTTCAAAATGTCTCGTTACCGGAACATGGTAATTGAGGAATTATGGTTTGGAAATTAGACCCGGGCAGGATTCAACGTCTTGCCGGCATAACGAGAATACTTGGGATTGATATAACAGCAACCAGAGCAAGAGTTGTTGAATTAGCAAAAGCGAGTAATTTTTTTACCAAGAATGTTGGCGGATACAAAATACATGCGTTTGGAACTATTGAATTTACAGAAGAACAATCTGTAAAAGACAAAGCCTCTCTGTTCTCTACATTTCTTAAGCAACACAACATTAAGACCAAATATGCTGTAACAACGCTTCAATCAACGGGAGTGAAAACTGTCAGAACGATTCTTCCATCGGAAACAGAAGATATAGATGGTTGGATTCGCGATAATTATGAGCAACTGCTCAAACTGCCACTTCCACTTCAGCAAGTTTCATTTGATTATCATCTTCTTGAAGAAACCAATGTAGGTGTTGATGTTAACATTTCTTTTGTGAGAAACTCAGATGTTCAAGAATTGGATACAATCCTATCGAGTGCCGGTATTCAATTACTCTCAATCAGTGCCGGCGTTGAGGATGTGGTTCATCCATTTCAAGTATTCACGAATGTCAATTCTCTGAAGAGTATTGTCTATGCAGGAGAAAATACAATCTCAGTATTTTCTTGTCATGAAGAAACTTATCGGGTTCTGTATTCTCAACCAATACATAATGCGGGTAACTTACGAGAAGAGATTTCGACTATTCTACAGGAACTTGGATTGGAACCGGAACAAACTATACTTGTCGGGGAATTATTGAAGGTTCAGCAAAATGACAACGGGAAAATCTTTCAGCCGTTTTCCATTTCTTCTGAATATTCCCTCGCAGTAGGATTGGCAATCAAAGGATTTTTACCAGAACTCAGTCCGGTTAATTTTCTTAGTTCAATCAAACAAGAACAAACTACAACAAGTGTCTATAAAACGCTGACACACAGAGTTGTTTTTGCCTGTAGCTTGATTCTTTTTGTGTTGTTATCAATTCCTATGATTGCAACAATAGCAATAGAACAAAAGATTGAAGACGGGGAAGAACAACGGGCGCTAACGAGTCCGTTATATGCTGAAGTTGCAGGCTTACAGCGGCAAGTGAGAGTTCTTGAGAAGCAATTAGGAATAGGTACAAAAAATAATGTTAGAACCGAGTATGCAAAACTTCTTCACAATATTGCTTCCGCTTTACCTGATGAAATAGTTCTAAATAAACTCACCGTGGAATCGAAGAATAATGAGAATACTCTGTTAATAGAAGGTAGTTCATTATCTCATCAACAAATTGCTCTATTTCTCAAACAACTTCAAAGTGCCAGGATATGTAATGATGCACAATTAGTTCGTTCAGGGTATGGAATACAAGAAGAACGCTTTATGTCTGTCAGTAATGATTCGAAATCAGCGCTGACTTTTAGTATAAGAGGGAAGTCAAGAAACTGATTTCAATATGAATGGGAAAAAGAAATATCGCTTTTTCATTGGCGCAACACTTCTTTGCTTTCTGTATCTTCTTACAACGGAAGTAACGACTCGGTGGGAAAGCATTTTTCAAGTGTATCAAAACTATCTTGACCATGAAAAAACTATTTTCACCATAGATGAATTGCAACTGCGGAAACAAAATCTGCTAGCAAGAAAGAACGCTTTGCTTGGTTCACTGCGTGAGGGTTCGAACAATTATGAACGAAATCAAACAGGATTACTTTTGTACCTTGGAGATAAAGCAGCCTGGGCAGGAATACGTTTTGAATCTATTATTCCACAAGAATCAAAAGAAGCGAGTGAGTTAAAAGAAATAGGATTTGCTTTACGCTTTGCTGGCGACTTTCATCAAACCGGAAAGTTTATCAACAAAGTAGAATCAGGTGAATTGCATGTGAAAATAAAAAAACTTGTGTTGGAAACTTCAAAAGAGGGAAGAAAGCAAATCCAAGTTTCGGTCGAGGGTACGATGACAAATGTATCGGGTGGTTAGCGCGCTATGAATACGAAAATAATACGGTTACTACTTTTTGTGATTTTAATTGTCATCTGGGGAATGATTACTGTTCAGGTTGTACAATCGTTAGGCGAAAATGCGGAGAGTAACGAAGGTGAAGTTGTCGCTGTTCAGAAAAACATTATTGATTCAGCATCAATCAAATATGTTTATCAGGATGATGTGAGAGACCCATTTCAAAGAAGGCAAATTGCTGTCAGAAGGGATACCAGCAAAAGAATGATTGTTCCAAAAGCGATAGTCCCAGAGTGGGTTCCTCCCCCTATGAAATTAACGGGAATCCTTATCAACACCGCAAACAAAGTTGCAACACTTGAAACGAATGATGGCGCTGTTGCTTTTCTTCATGAAGGCGATACACTCCGAGGAATGAAAGTGCTGAAGATACAGTCCAACAGTATTTCATTTTCTTATCAAAAGAAAACAGTGGACTGGACGTTGGAAACGGTAAGCAAATGATATACGGTAATGCTCTTCTCTAAGATTCTCATCAAGGATTCTGAAGATGGTTATGCCTTAGCCTCAATGTTACTCTTGCTTGTTATTCTTTCATTCATTGCAGGTTCAGTTATCAGCATTCAATATTTTAAAAATCAAATGGTACTGCGAGATATTGCTCAGGTGAAAGCGCTCTACGCAGCCGAAAGTGGGATTGCAAAAGTCTTAGCAAGTTGCGAGAATCAGGATGCGATTGAGACATCTCTGAATCAATCACCACTGAACATTATTTTTCCTGATAGTAGTAAAACAATGGTAGAAATAAAACCATGGGGAGTTTTTTTACTTGTTCAATCGCGTGGAAAATTTAGGAAATCTGAGGTTATGCGTTCTGCATTTGTAGCCGATATTCCTTCGTCTGTTTTTGACAACGCATTAGTTTTCGGAAATAGAAATCATCAACTTGTCTTTTCCGGTACATCGTCGGTCACGGGAGATGTTATCGTAGGACAATCGGGTGTTACGGTGGGGAATCTCAGAAATAGAACCTCGCCAATCAAAATTCCCGTCAGTGGAAAAATTTCTAGAGAACTAAACCCGGACTTTCCGATTTTTCATTCTTTTCCGTTTGAGCAACAGATTACTTTCTATGAAAAACTTTTACGACACGAGGCTCAAATAAATCAGCATCAAGCAATGGTGTTTGTGCAGGAAGCAGAAATTCGTTCAAAAACAATTCCCGATTCTATTAACTATGTATTTGTTAAAGGAGATGCACACCTCAATGCCAAGATACAGCGAAGGGATATTCCTCTCTATATAATAGTGGAAGGGAATGTTTCTTTGGCAGGAATTACAGTACTGGAAGGATTGATAACGATTATTGCCGCTAAGAGAATAGATGTTCGTGAGCAAACATTCGTGCAGCAGGGTATTCTTTTCAGTAAAGATTCAATCACGATTGCAACAAGTAAAACAGTTTCGGGACAGTTCATATCGCCTGTAATTCATATAGAAAGTGACGCTTTTTTAACATATCCTTCAGTTGTGTTTTCCACCCCCCTAAGTTCTTTTCCGTTAGAAAAACAAGAAATAAAACTCAAAAGTGGTTCAAAGGTAGAAGGAATGATTGCATTAATTTCAAGAAATAATATCGAGCAGCCAGAACGTATTATCATTATAGAAGAAGGTGCAACAATTATTGGAACTGTCTTTTCAGATAACAAGGTAACATTTGATGGGACAATCAATGGTACTGTTGTGACAAAAGATTTTTACTTTTATGAATCTCCTACAACATACTATGGTTGGTTGAGAGGAGGAACGATTGACAGAACTAATTTGCCAACGGGATATTTATTGCCTTCCGGTTTCACAAACCAAGCCAGACTATCGGTTTTAGAATGGTTATGAAACGATACTACTGCAAGAACGACGAGGAAGGATACACATTGTTAGAAACAGTCGTAGCGATGGCACTATTTGTTTCTGTTCTTATTCCGATTTGGATAACTGTGAACAATTTCATGCTCAATAATTTTACAGAACGAAAAAACATTGCCTTCGCTCTTGCACAATCTGAATTGAATCGTACAATCACTTATCGGATATACAAGGAAGAAATGTTTCAGGCTGAAGGATATCTTATAGAGCGAAAGACCAACTACGCTGAAAACCTTTTTGAAGTCGAAGTAAGTGTTCGATGGCAAAAGAAGCCTGAAACGGTTCTTGTTACTCTGAACAAATCGGTATTGATATATCAATGAAGCCGCTTATGTTCATGTTAAGAGAGGAAGGGTACACAACACAGGAACTCTTGGTTGTTCTCATTGTTAGTTCACTCTTGTTCAGCTTTGGGATATCAATCTATGTATCAGCATCCAAATCAGTTGGGGGTTGGTCAAAAAGAAATCAGTTAAAGGAATCAGTTCAAAGAACGTTAGCAATTGTATCTTTTGACATTATGCGATGTAGTGAATTGAACTATGTTACTGATTCAACTCTTTCATTTGTTCGAGACAATAAATCTGTGACGTATCACTTTGATGGAAAAAATGTCCACCGAAACGATATTCTATTATCAAAACCCGAGAATGTTAACCTCGAAATGATTATCGGAAGAGAAAACGATAATTCTGACTCGATTTCTCAGACGATGTTACTTACGATTAAAATTTCGGGAAACATGAAATCGCAAGTGTATCAGGCAACCGTTACTGTAGATGTGCCGATGAGCAGCAAACAGCTTTTTGTAGCCTCGAAAAAGGGCTTCAATTAAATGTCTTTGAGTGTAGATATACGAAGAGAACTTCATTCCTCTGCAAGGTCAAAGCGACATCGCGAGGTAAGTAAAAATGATAACAAAGATATTTTTGGTGACATTTTTCAACGGATTACTGATACGCAGAGGGCTCGATTTTGTACTCAACTTGCGGTTCTCATACAGGCTCGCGTCCCGCTTCATCGAGCGTTAAATGTTCTTGCTGAGCAGGAACAAAATCAAAAAATGAAGAACTGTATCGAATCCATTGCAAAAGAAATTCAGAAGGGGGCATCGTTATCGAAAGCATTTCAAGAACAACATCATATATTTGAATCACTTTTCTCTATCACTGCTGAAGTGGGACAAGAAAGCGGGCGTTTGGGGGAGGTTCTTTCATATCTTGCGCTCTATCTAGAAAAGGTCGCAAACCTCAAGAGAAAATTTCGACAAGCGATGATGTATCCCTCCGTTGTAATATCAGTAGCAGTTCTTGCTGTTATTGTTTTACTTGTTTTTATTGTTCCAACATTTGCTGAAATGTACAAAAGCATTCAAGTTGAACTACCTGCTACCACTCAGGCGGTGCTTTGGTTGAGCGCGATCGTAACTGAACATGGAATGAAAGTGATAGGTCTGTTCATGGTAATCGTCATACTATCTTGGGGCACGCTCAAATCGCCAAGGACGTATCGTATATTTGAACGATTATTGATGAGGCTGCCGTATATTGGAGAGATGTTCACGAATAATCATATAGCAAGATTTTGTCGAACATTGGGAACACTATTGCACGCTCAAGTTTCACTCATCGAAGCGCTCAATGTTACAAGAAGGATTCTACCACATGAAGAAATGCAAAAGGAAATTGAATTAATTAACAAGCACGTACAGCAAGGAAACACTGTCGCTGGACCACTCATTAAATCGAAGATATTCCCCCCAATGGTTGCTCAAATGATAGCTGTAGGAGAAGAAACAAGCGAACTAGACGCTATGCTCTTACGAGTTGCAGAATACTATGAGAAAGAACTTGATAGCAAGATGGAAACATTGTCTTCTATTATTGAACCCGTCATCATTCTTCTGTTGGGAATTATTGTTGCTGTTATCTTAGTGTCGATGTATTTGCCGATGTTTGATGTGGTGAATATGGTTGGTGGTTGAGTAAGACGCATAGACTGTGTTTGATAACTCGGCAGCAAATGGTTCATCACGAGACGACTCGTGTGCTTGTTGAATCAACACGCGCGCAAAATCGGCATAGATACGCCATGACCGTGTATTGTTTGCATGCGATAATGTGCTACGAACGACACGACCTCGAAATCCCATCTGATATAATTTGGATTGATGAGCGTATAAACAAGTGACCGTGTCTCTCAAACTTTCTCGGTAGGTGAGTTGAGTAAATGCCATACACAAGAAATGATCGTAACAGGAAAACTGTTGAACTTTATACGAGCCATCATAGCGTTCGACAAAGCGATGAAACTCATGTTTGGGGAGATATTCCATCACCTGGGCGAAGATTGTTTTTCCGAGATTCATAGTTCCGTACTTTGGTTGGTGAAAAAACTAAAGTACGGTCTTTTTGTAAAACTATGTTCAAATCGAAAACGATTGATTGTGCCTGTAAAATATTCTACTTCATGAACTTATCTTCTTTGTATTTTTCAACAGCTGGACACTACTGTTTACCGATATAAAAAAACGAAGGGATTGGCACAAAATGGGCACAACCCCTTCTAAAATTTTTCAAATCGTTTAGAATTGTATTGGAAATGAAAAGAATGACTTGATCCGAAGTCTGATGCTCTATCCAGTTGAGCTAAGGGCGCTTTGTCTTTTATTTCGAATTGCGAATTGTCAATTTCGGATTGAATAAAGATACATTGTATTCAAATTTCGAAATTGACGAATCAAAAATACTGCTTTTCCGAGTTGATTCCAAAAGCCCTTGGCGCGTTCTCTCCTACTATCTTCGGCGCTGATTGAATTGGTTTCTTGGAGATGATGTGATGTTTATGTAATTTTAAACCCAAAGATTAAAATGGCATAACGAAAATGAAGTATATTCACCGTGAACTGGAGGCAACCGTCGCGAACTATTTGAAGTTGTTTCCCGTTGTTGGAATTACCGGACCGAGACAATCCGGTAAATCAACCATGTTGAAAGCGATGTTGAGCTCTCAGTATGAGTATGTTTCATTCGACGATTTCGAACTGGTGAATTTCTTTCACGATGACCCAGTTCGATTTATGAAGCGATATCCGGATAAAATTATTTTTGATGAAGTGCAACGCGTTCCGGAAATCTTTCATAGTATAAAATTAGCCGTTGATTCCGACAGACACACTAAAGGAAAGTTTGTTCTCACCGGTTCCAGTCAATTCTCCTTCCTGAAAAAAGTCTCGGAAAGTCTCGCAGGGCGTATCGGACTGCTTTCACTTCTCCCGTTTCAATATTCCGAAATACCGAAGCGATTGCACGAGGAATCAATTTATCAGGGCGGGTATCCCGAACTTGTTATGCGGGAGTATGAATCTTCAATTGCCTGGTTTGCGTCCTATCTTGATACATATCTTACACGGGATGTCCGTGATGTCCGGGATATTGGTGACATACGGGATTTCAGAAGATGCGTTCAGATGTTGGCGGCCCGGGTTTCTCAAATACTCAATCTTTCCGAACTGTCACGGGATATTGGAGTTTCGGTGCCAACAATAAAAAAATGGATTTCTGTTTTAGAGGCGTCGTATATTGTCTTTCTTTTACCTCCTTACTATAAAAATCTTGGAAAGAGGATTATTAAAAGCCCTAAAATATTTTTCTTTGATACAGGATTAGTGTCATATCTTACAGGCATTCGTACACAGGAATTGTTTGAACGAGGTCCGATGTTCGGTTCATTATTTGAAAATTATGTCATTTCTGAAATCTACAAACGCGAACTTCATGCGAGGAAGGAATCGGAACTCTTCTATTATAGAACGAGCAACGGTGTGGAGGTTGACGTTATCATTGACCGTAAATCTTACCGTGAATTTGTTGAAATCAAAGCGTCCGAAACATTTCGACCCGACATGACGAAATCAATCAAGCAAATCAAAAAAGACAAAGAACGGGGGTACTTGATCTATCAAGGAAAATCCTTAGATACTGTTTCAGATATCAAGATTCTCCAATACGGTAATTACCTTCGCTGATGAAATTCCGGAATAAAATATTGCTTGCCATCTGGAGCGTGGTGTTTGGCTTGCTCATCATCCTCTATAATTTCATCAGTTCGTGGGTGTATGAACAGGTGGAGGCACGCTTCACAGAAGATTTGCGCGGTATGTATTCCGTTCTTCGCCAGTTGAATGCACTGCAGGCAGAACAGGATTTGAAGGCGGCACAAATTCTTGCTGAATCGCCGCAACTAAAGGCAGTCGTTGCATCGAAGGAAAAGAAATCGGCAGTTCGTACTTCTCAGGAACTGATAAGCAATATGGGAACGAATCTGTTCCTTCTTACCGATGAACAAGGAAATCTCGTCGTACAGTTACTCAATGGCGTGGAAGAATATTATTCAATCAATAAGTTGGTAACTTCGCATCGGTTTCTCCGGCAATCACGCACAATGATTTGGAATTTGGGAACGGATATTTATCGTTGTGCAGCAGTTCCACTGATGGACGGAAAGAATTTTCTCGGAACACTCACCATCGGTTTCCGGTTGACAAGCAGTAATTTGTTCAATGTTCAGGCAATGAGTAAATGCGAAACGGCTCTGATGATTGACAGCACGATTGTCGGTTCAACCTTGCCGTGGGAAGTTCAAACGGAACTGGCAACATGGGCAACAGAAAATGCGATTCAACATGTTGATATTCCTTCCGATGCGGGAGCGGAAATATTTCCAGTTTCAATCTCGCGTGATGATTATATCGGCGTGTTCTGTCGTCTCGACCAGCGAAAAGAATTCGTCAGACCGATGTACGCGTACCTGCTGTTAAAATCGGTGAACAAGGAAGTGAGCGCCTCGCTTCGCCCCGTGATGGATACGTTCATCATACTCTCCGTCATTGTCTTGGTTGTTACTGCCGTCATCGGTTTTCTTATTTCCCGAAGCATAACAAAACCGATTGCCGTGTTGGTGCGCGGAACAACCGAACTTGCCCGCGGGAATTATGACTATCACATTCACATCAAACAAGGAGATGAATTAGGATTTCTTTCCGAGCGGTTCGAAGAGATGAGCAAGTCCCTGAAAGAAAAAATTTACCTGCTTGATTTTCAGAAGACAGAACTCGAAACGGCGTTGACGAAATTGAAAGAAGCGCAGGAAGAATTGGTGAAATCGGAACGGCTGGCGGCGACGGGGAAAATCACGGCGCAACTTTCTCACGAAATCAACAACCCGATTCATAACATTTTAAGTTGTTTGCAAACCGCATTGCGCCGCACTCCGAAAGATTCTTCCGAGCGGGAATTGCTCGAAGTTGCATTCGAAGAAGTCGAACGGCTTGCAAAACTTACACGGCAAATGCTTGATATTTACCGCACTTCGATGGTGCAGGAATCAAGAGAGCCGACATGCGTAAACAAAGTTATTCAGGAAGTGCTTGTTTCATCGGGACCCGTTCTCAAACAAAGCAATGTCGCTGTTGAAACATCGTTCACAGATGATTTGCCGAAGATTACCGGCTTACCTGATAAACTGAAACAAGTATTTCTGAATTTGTTCATCAATGCAAAAGATGCCATGCCGAATGGCGGAACACTTTCGGTTCAGACGTTCAGGCAGGAGGGTTCCGTTGTCGTTCACGTGAGCGATACGGGAACAGGCATCGCTCAGGAACATATCAACAAAATTTTCGATGCATTCTTTACGACGAAAGGAAAAGTTAGCGGCGTCGGTCTCGGACTTTCTGTCACGTACGGAATCATCCAGCAACACAAAGGAACCATCACGGTAAAAAGTCGGTTTGGCAAAGGCACAACATTTACCGTCAGTTTTCCCATTTTGAATTCGGAACACATCGCATGAACAATACACGCATACTTATAATAGATGATGACAAAGCATTCCGCGTAGCAACCACAGCGCTTTTGGAAGACAATGGCTACGCAGTTGAAACGGCAACGAACGGTAAAGAAGGCATACAAAAATTTTCTGACCAATGTTTCGATTTGATTCTTTCCGATTTAGTGATGGAAAGTATGAACGGCATCGAAGTGTTGCAGGCAATCAAACAAAAATCGCCGGAACAGAAAGTGATGATGGTGACGGGATTCGGTTCCATCAGCACGGCGGTAGAAGCGATGCGGAAAGGGGCGTACGATTATCTCACCAAGCCATGCAACAACGATGAACTGCTCGTGAAAGTTGAACGTGCCGTGGAAGAAGTCAAGCGTGAACGTGAGTTACGAAGATTGCGCGACATGCTCGACCCCGCCGCGAACTTTTCCAACATCATCAGCCAAAATGATAAAATGAAAAACGTTTTTCACATGGTGCGGCAGGTTGCGGAAACAGATGTCACCGTGTTGGTTCTCGGTGAAACGGGAACCGGGAAAGAACTGTTTGCCCGCTCGGTGCATTTCAACAGCATGAGACGGGATAAGCCGTTTGTTGCTGTGCAATGTTCCGCTATTCCTGAAACATTGCTGGAAAGCGAATTATTCGGACATGAGAAAGGCGCGTTCACCGGCGCAAGCCGTCAGCGTATCGGGAAGTTTGAAGAAGCGATTGACGGAACGATTTTTTTAGATGAAATCGGTGACGTTCCGTTGAACATCCAAACGAAACTCCTGAGAGTGTTGCAGGAAAAACAAATTACCCGCTTGGGCGGTAACCAGTTTATCGATGCCGATGTTCGCATCATCTCGGCAACGAACCGCGACCTCGAAGCGATGGTGAGCGAAGGAACATTCCGCGAAGATCTGTATTACCGTTTGAATGTCTTCCCGATTACGATACCGCCGCTTCGGGAACGGCTCGATGACATTCCATTACTTGCTGAACATTTTCTCCGGAAATACAAAACACTCACGCGGCAACCGCTCGAAGGAATTTCTCCTGCCGTCCTTCACGACATGATGAATTACGATTGGAAAGGAAACGTGCGCGAGTTGGAAAATCTTATGCGCCGCGCTATCATCAAAGCGACCGGTCCGACAATTTCCTCCATTGATATTGCCGCGAAACACTCCGCCGAAACTTCCGCCGAGTTGACCGACTCACCGACGACAACACTCATTCCGTACAAGCAATACTTAGAGCAGGTACAGAAAGATGCCGAGAAGAAATATCTTCTCCGAACGTTGAAAGAAAGTAAAGGGAATCTCAACCAAGCCGCACGACTGATGGACGTTGACCGGAAAACCATTTACCGGAAAATCGAAGAGTACCGGATTGATGTGGGGAGTTTTAAAAATTAAAAAAATAAAAACTCCGGCTTCTCTTTGAAAAAGAAGTCGGAGTTTTTTTTTGATTGTTGATTTCCGATGTTTAGTTACATACTCAACTACTTTAGACTCAAATACTCAGCGAAGCAATAACATTTTTCTCATATGACGATAGGATTTGGCATTATCGCTGATGCTCGTCGCCTCTATCTTGTAGAAGTACACGCCGCTTGCAACGCCCGAAGCATTCCATTCTTTCGATATGTAACCAGCATCCTGAATCTCATCAACTAATGTTTCTATTTCCTGGCCGAGGACATTGAATATTTTTAGTGTCACACGACTATCAACAGGTAACTGATAACGAATAACTGTTGACGGATTGAACGGATTGGGATGGTTTTGTTCAAGTGCGAATGCTTTGGGTATGTTGTCATTTGATGATGCAAATTTGATTTTCACCGGAGTTTCCGGTTTCGATATTGTAACCGAACCTTTTACTGAGAGCGAAAATTCTTTCCCGTCAACAAGTAACCATGCTGAAATGTTTTTCTCTTTTGGTTCCCAACGAATGGTAAGGGGATATGTCACTGAAGAAAATATTATTGGGACTACTTTCGGTTTATCGTTATCTGGTCGTTCGATAAAACGTTGAGACTTATAGCGAACATCAAATGCACCTATGGGCGGTGGTGGTGGAAATTCGTTTGATACATGTTTCACCACATCACTGCTCTTACCTGTATAATACAATTCCTGTGAATTCCCGGTAGCATCGTTCATAGACAGCGGATTTACTTTCTGAAGTTGTAATGTTGCCTGATTTATCCCACTTTGTTTATTCGTATTTGTGAATGTTTGCATCTTTAAGAATCCTTCACTTGATACTTTCACCCAGTATGCTTTCATAGGCTCTAATACAGAAGCATTCAGATAACCGCTTTGATACCCGAAAAATTCACTTGCAATTATTCCAGCTGGTTCGGAAGTCACGGACGAAGTGTTGATGAGTGTACTTAATGTCCCAATCATATTCCACCCGGGTTCGACGAGTATTTTAGCTTCATCTCGCTTTTCACCGAGTACCTTTATTGTTTCAGCAGCGGGGAACTTCAACCAATAACCTACTCCGTACTCCAACGTATCCTTCTGAATATATCCGGAAGAAGGGAAGAATGCGAAAGCATCTGAGATAGATGAGTTGAACAATGAATCTTTCATTCGTAATTCGTCCCGTTTACGTTCTACTGGTAAAGAGATCATGTTCCATTTCTCTTGCATTGAGTTCGTTGCGTAGGTGCCGAGTAACCGTAATAGCCGTAACGAATCTTTCGATGTTCCTTGTTCCATTTCTGACGGGTCGAATCGTAATGAAAGTTGTGCGGCAAAGTTTTGTCCTCCTTGTGCAGTAATTGCATACACTCGGTTAACTGAAGGTGAAGTACCGGTAGGTCTGGGAATCCCTAACGACCATTTAGAAAATTCCTGTATTCCTGATGCCATTATCGTATTATTTGCAGTATCAATTGTGCTTTGAACTTCTTCCCATACTTCTCCCCAATTAGTTGCGGTTGTTTCAGGAAATACTTGCATAGCTACCGAGGTTGGTTTTGTTCCTTGATTATCAAACTGAACATAGGAATACTTACTTTCGAACTGATATGGTTCTGTCATGTCCGGATTAATATATCTTTTCACCGTACCTTTATTAATTATCCCATTACCATATAACGCCTGTGGCTCTGTCGAACTTACGAAGAGCGTATCTTGCGGGCGGAGGGAAAGGGTCTTTAAAATTGTACAATTGTTTTCTACAACAACATTGCCTGCTGTTTCCATGATAGCGGTTGTATCGAACACAAGATTATAGAAATTTCCCTGAAAATCACCCTGACCATTGAAATAGACTGTGGAATTTGCAGGCACAAATCCTTCGTCAGTTTCAGCAAACGATTTGTAAAGGCTCCCCGGTTTGTTTTTCCATTTTCCTCCGCAGAGAAAACGGGTTCTTGCTCCTTGTCTCACCTTTAATGTTCCCCTTATATCAACATTACCCAGAACGACAAGTTGTGCAAGAGCATCAGTAATTGTTAACCGACCAGCCCCTATAATGGTCAATGCCGCAATTGTTATTTGTGTTTTGGGCATGAAGATAACAGGCGATGTACCGTTTGGACGAATTACTACGCTATCACCTGAAGTTGGCACTCCCACAGGGTCCCAATTATTTGGGTTATCCCACGATGAGTCAACATTACCATCCCAATACTTTGCCGGTAATTCACCAATTGTTGTAGTTGCTATTCCAAGATATGAACCATATCCTTTCCAACCATTCCCTATCTTAATAAAATCCATCCCAAGATATCCTCCTATGGGAGATGATTGTTTTGTCCATGTCAGTCCTCCATCGGTTGTATAAAGATTCCCCATTGAACCGTTCAGAAATATTATGTTCGAATTTATACTATACATTTTTGTAAACGAACGACCCTGCAACGTGTCGTATGGATGGGATTGTTTAATCCAGTTCGTTCCACCATCAGTTGTTTTTAGAAGAAGTGGCACTGCTTTGTTATTAACATTATATTCTGAGCCTACAATCATTCCATTTATATTATCAGAAAAATAAACGTCTCGAAGTATTCCTTTTACTACTGGGCAGGATTGTCTAACCCAATTAACACCTCCATCGATTGTATGAAGAATTGCAGGAGTACTTCCACTATTGCTTGTACCAACAATGGTCCCATGATCTACATCTGAGAAATATAAACCCCAGGGCCAACCGTTCACCGAATCACTTAAAGGTGTATCTTGCCATGACCACGTAACTCCACCATCGGTTGTATGTATGACAGTCCAAGCAAAATTCGGGAAGTTCCCTGTATCACCAACAACGGTGCCGTTGAGTGAATCAACAAAATGAACGGCTTGGTCTGCTGCAGTAGGAGGTTTGTTTAATTGAAACCAGTGGTCGCCACCATCGGTTGTTTTCAGATAAATGCAAGTGTCAGGACCAGGTACGGATGTTTCACCCACAAGATATCCGGTACGATTATCCGGAAAATAAATATCCCTGAAAATATAATCTGTACTAACAGGAATAGAATGAGGATTCCATGTATTGCCGCCATCAGTTGTTCTCAACACCGCATTCATTCCCGCTGCCAAACCATTATTCGCATCTGTAAAATGTACACCATAAATGTTTACTGGTTTGGGACTACCTGAAAGCACTGTCCATGATACGCCACCATCGGTGGTTTTCAGAAGTGTCCCATAATATCCAGCAGCAAATGCCGTTAATGAATCAACCATATGAATATCCCAAATATGCATTCCGTAATTGTACGTTGATGTCCACGATACACCGGCATTCGACGTTCCATAAAGATACCATCTCCCCGAAGTCACTCCATGCGTGCTATCAAAAAATGATATTGCATATTGATCTCGAAATGGGTTTTCATCTACGGGAGGATACGGTAGCAACTCCCAGGTAAGTCCGTCATCAGTACTACGATGAACATCACCAGAGCCGATGGTAAAATATGTATTGTTCCCGGCATAACAAACCGATTTATTTGAATTCGCTACGGTGCTGCTTGATAAAACTCTATCCCACGTTATTCCTCCATCAGAAGTTCTAAAGACACTTAAACTATCTCCTGCAACAATACCATTTAATGCATCCCGAAATACAACGCTTTTCAATCCAGAAAAAAAAGGAAATGGAAGACTTACCCATATCTTGCCGCCATTTGTTGTACGTAATACAACCGGGTCCTTATACAAGGTCCAGTCTGGATAGCCGGTAATAGTAAACGAAGTGCCACCCACCGCAAAACCTACAGTATCGTTGACAAAACTTACTCCATAAAGCGTCGAAGTTGTACCACTTGATTGTTGAATCCACGTATCTCCTCCATCGGTGGTTTTTAGTATTGTGCCAAGTGTGCCAACAACATATCCAACAACGTCAGAGGAAAATTTCACAGAATAAAGACTGACCCCAGCGACCGCTCCTGCGTTTTGCTGAATACTCCATCGTTCACCGCCATCTGTAGTTTTGATTATTGTGCCATACGAACCAACAGCTATAACAGTATCTTCATTTTGAGCGAAGACGCCTAAAAGAAGGCTGCCGGTAGGGTACGGATAAATTTGCTGCCAGCTTGTTGCTTCTTGAGCGATGGTGTGAAGTGTAAAAACTAAAAATAAAAAAAGTATGCTAATATATTTCATTGTAATACCTTTGTGTTGTTTTAAGAAAAAGAAATAGTATTGTTCAAGCTCTTCTGCGTTATCGAAGGCGAGGTGAGTCTATCACCCAATCGCAGTAAAATCTTGAAAGAACAGAAAGGTAGAAGTTGATATGATCGGATTGGAAATCTGATTCGATTCTCTGATACAAAGTTAGTAATTTTGACTAACCGAAGCAACAATTCAAAATTGTAATATTTATTATCTTTTAATCTGTCCCACCCATTCCACATCCAAGCATAGAGTCTACTGTTTGATGTGGTATAGTTGTCCCACCTTTCACTTCGGTGAATCAAGAAAGTTTCTGATATACTCTGCATTCGCCCCTTTTTGAAGAATAAACCTGCTGGCACAGGCTTTGATAAATACAGTCCATCAGATTTAGACTGTAATTTTTATGTATCTATCAACAAAGGACAAACCCATGAACAGGTTACCACTTTTTGCTCTTTTTGTGCTGACACTTCTCAGCGTCAGCATTGGCTTCGCGCAACTTCCGCCCACGGAATTTGAAGCCGATTACTCAGCGTTAGACCACGCGATTGAATTGCGATGGCACCATCCAGATGGTCCGCTTCCAACGAATTATAATGTCTATCGCCGCGCAGAGACAGAATCTCTCTTCACGGTTATTTCCACACCAACTGACCGAAGACATGATGACGAAAATATCACACTTGGAACGACATACTTTTATTACATCTCCGCAGTCTATTCGGGAGTTGAAAGTTCACCAACGGTAACACGATGGGCAACTGCCGGTTCCGATAGTAGTGGCAGCGGCGGAGGTCCTACCGACCCGCCTCTTAATTTATCCGGCAATTTCGATGATGATGGAAAAGTTGAAATGCAGTGGCTCAGTCCTGCTCCTCCGTCAAGTCCGTTATCGTACAATGTCTATCGTCAGGATGATTCTCTTTCGTCCTTTGCAATTATCGGTAGCGCGCCCGAACCTGAATTTGATGATTCAAACATTACGATTGGGACATCATATAATTATTATGTTACAGCGTTGTATTCAGGCAACGTTGAAAGTTCTCCCTCCAACACAATAAGTGTTTTAACGACTGCCGATTCATCGGAAGATAGTGGCAGTGTTGATTTTTCCATTATCTCAACTCCCGTGCGCAATGCATTCCTCAGTCAATTGTATGAATATGATATTGAAGTTGCAGGCGCACCGGTTGGTACTCCCATTTGCTTTACACTCAAACATGCACCGGTAGGAATGACGATTGATACGTCAACCGGTTTGATTCAATGGACGCCTACGCGGTTCGGTGTGTTTGAAATTGAAGTGGAAGCGCGAACCTGTTCCGGTCCCGAAGGTGAGGACGAACAGGAATATCATCTCCTCGTTTTTTCAGGAACTCCGGGAAGCGTGTTTGGAACTGTGGTTGACCAGAACGGTAACGGATTAGACAGCATGAAAATTAAAGCGTTCGATGTTACCAACGGTGCATTCGTCATGAAGGTGTATACAGATTCACTCGGGTATTATTCATTCCCCGCACTGAATCCGTCAACATATTATTTTAAATTAGATTCTGAGAACGATTTGTTTGAAGATATCTGGTACGACGGAGTTCATTCAATGACGAACGCAACTCCGGTGATTGTCACTGCCGGAAGTTCAACGACGGTGAACTTCTCTGCTTCGCTCGATAGCGTTGTGAATACGACATTCACTCTTTCAGGAGCCGTGCTTGATACTGCGGCGTTTCCGATTGCAGGCGCAACGGTAACTCTCTTCTCTGCCGATGATGATAGTTCATCCAACGATGAATTTGATGATGACAGTAACGAACACGAAGTTGTTGCAACCACAACCACCGACAGTAACGGATTGTACAGTTTCACCATGCCTGAGGGACATTATGTCGTCGGCGCATCTGCCAATGGATTTGCCCCGCAGTATTGGAATCACGTCTCCTCTCCGCTCGAAGCAGAGGATATTCATCTCGAAGATAACGACATTACCAGAATTGATTTCACGTTAGGAACAAGCATCGTTACTGCCGGTTCAATTTCAGGGATGATTCGGAACGGATTTGATAGCGCAGGATTATTCAGTTTCGTCGTCGCATTTCATAATGATGATTTTGATTCGCTTGCAGGCGATGATGTCTTCTCGACCTACAGCGATTCAACCGGAAACTATACGATAAGCAATGTTCCCGATGGAGTATACACTATTCTTGCAGTGCCGGCAGGAAATTTTATTCCCACATTTTACAATCTTGCAGGCGGAACCGCATTCGCCGATAGCGCAACGCTTGTTCTCGTCAGCGGAGCGGCGGTGAGTGGAGTTGATATCTATGCTCTTCAGGATTCGGTTGACGGTTTGAATATGATTGCCGGTCAGGTGAATGCCGGAGCGTTTGGAAAAACTAACTCAACGTTCTCTGCTCTTTCGGTCGGTGGCGTTCTCGTTACCATTTCAGAAGTTCGAACAGGAAAAGTCGTCAGCAACGGAATTACAAACAACAACGGCTCGTACAACACGAGTGGTATTGCCCCCGGAACATACAACGTAACCTTCCAGAAACCGGGACTCAATCCGGTTCAATTACAAACACAGGTTTCGTATCAAAACAACATTCCAACTATTTCAACCGTCAATGCATTGATGAGCGACGGCACGGGAAATGCAATCGGTATCATGAGCATTCAGCGTGGTTGGAATTTAGTGTCACTTCCCGTGACGGTGGTGGATGCGCAGCGGACGGCGGTGTTCCCCGACGCCAACTCTGCTGCGTTCCACTTCACTTCGGTTGCGGGCTACCAATCAACCGAAACACTTGTAAACGGGAACGGCTACTGGATGAAATTCCCGCTCACGGCAATTATGCAAGTCAGCGGAACAGAACGTAATGACGAAACGGTTTCGTTGAGCGAAGGGTGGAATTTAATCGGTTCAGTTTCTCATCCGGTTGCTACCACTTCGCTTGTAACTTCGCCCGAAGGAATTCTCTCCGGGAATATTTGGGAATATCAACGCGGGTATCAACCATCGCAATACATTCAACCCGGAAAAGGATATTGGGTGTACTCATCAGCAAGCGGAACAGTGACGATGAATGGCGTATCGGGCGCGCCGAAATCATTCGGTACGTCAATGTCATCATTTGCAAAATTGAATTCGCTCACGTTCCGTGATGCCGATGGAAACACAGGCACGTTATACTTCGGCAGTTCGTTAAACAATGTTGATGCAATGATGCCGCCGGTTCCTCCGGGCGATGCGTTTGATGTTCGATTTGCTTCACAGAGATTTGCTGAAGTTCACTCATCAAAGTTGACCTCAACGAAAGAATTTGCAATCAATTTGAATGCACTGAAAGCGCCGGTTTCGATTGAGTGGAATATTCCCGAAGCAGGCTTCAGGTATTCATTGAAGAATGAACATGGGAAAACAATTGCCACCTCAAATGGTAACAAAAAAGTAGTAGTGAATAATGTTCGTGGCGGAACGACACGGTTCGTTCTCGGTGTACAGGGACAGGCGACTCCGAAAGAATTTTCCTTGCACCAGAACTATCCGAATCCGTTCAACCCCACGACGAATTTCGAATTTCGGATTGCCAATTTCGGATTAGTGACTTTGAAAGTGTATAACTTACTTGGGCAGGAAGTTGCAACACTCCTCAACAATCGGGAAATGGAAGCCGGAGAATTTTCGGTCCCGTTCGATGCATCGCACCTGACAAGCGGAATCTATTTCTATCGTGTAACAGTTACAGAAAAATCCGGGCAAGAATTTTCAGCGGTAAAGAAAATGACGCTGATAAAGTAACCCTCCTCTCAAAAAAACAGAGAACAAGCAAAAAGGCATCCTGTGACTGCGGGATGCCTTTTTCGCTTTCTTCAACTTATCGTTTTCTATTGTTCATCAACTCAATCATTTCTTTCACCGCCGGTTCCAACCCGACAAACACCGCGTGCGCAATGATCGCATGACCGATACTCACTTCTTCAATTTCTTTGATTGAGGCAATCGGTTTGATGTTGGTGTAATCGAGTCCGTGCCCGGCGTTCACTCCGAGGTCGAGTGTGCGGGCAAACTTCGCTATGGATTTGATTGCGTCTAGATGTTTCTTCCGCGCAGAGGAAGTTGTTGCGTCGGCATATTCACCGGTATGAATTTCAATCATGTCCGCGCCGATGGATTTTGACTCTTCAATCTGTTCACGGACAGGGTCAACAAACAAACTGACAGCGATACCGGAATCATGAAGTTGAGCAATCGCTTTTCTGAGGAGTTTGGAGTTCCGAAGGACATCAAGCCCTCCTTCCGTTGTTAGTTCTTTCCGTTTTTCCGGGACAAGCGTTGCGAGTTCCGGCTTCACCCGTTTTGCAATTGAAATGATTTCCGGAGTTGCCGCCATCTCCAAATCGAGTTTGGTCGTAATTTCTTTCCGCAAGCGAAACACATCATTATCGCGAATATGTCTCCGGTCTTCGCGCAGATGACAGACAATTCCCTCCGCTCCGGCTTGTTCGGCAATATGTGCGGCTTCAACCGGGTCGGGGAATATTCCGCCGCGTGCGTTTCGGATGGTTGCTATGTGGTCAATATTGATGGCGAGACGCATATTCTTGTTGATAAGTGATGTTGCTGGATGCTGGATACTTGATCCTTGATTACTGTCTTCTGTGATGACACACTCGAATCCTCTTTCAAGAACCCAGCATCAAGCATCAAGTATCGAGAATCAAGAAACCAGAATCAAGAAAAAACTACTTTGGGAATTTTACTTTCAACAATTCCGCTTCTAACTCTCCCCTGTTTGCGCGGGATATTTGTCGTCCGTAAATAGAAAGTCCGGGAACACTTCGCGCATAGTGCCGCAACTCATGGACGGAAAGTTTATCAAGTTCCGCCATGTATGATTGTTCATCCACAGCGGGAATCGAATCATTCACTATCGGCAACGGAGCCGTCGGCTCGACAACCGGAATTGGTTCCGCTGCTTGTTCGACTACAAGAGGAATTTCAACCTGCGGTTGCTCTTCAATTTTTTGCTGAATTCCTTTTTTTGATTTTACGGGTCGCCCCCGTTTTTTCTTTGGTTCCGACGGAGGAACCGCCGTGGGTTTTTCTTTCTTCTTCTTCTCCGGTTCTGCCTTAGGAAAATGCGGAAGCGATTTCTCTTTCGTTTGCGATGGCGGAGGATAAATCAAAATTTCCACATCGGCATCCGGTCGAGGAATGACGTGCGTGGAAATCAATTCACCAACGCGTTGCGCCGCAGCAGCGCCGGCATCAACCGCCGCTTTCACGGAAGCAACATCGCCTTTGACTTTGATGACGATGAACCCCGCGTCAACGCGTTCTTTGCCAATCAATTCGACATGCGCCGCTTTGACCATCGCGTCTGCCGCTTCAATTGCGCCGACAAGCCCGCGCGTTTCAATCAGCCCGAGAGCATAATCCAACATACGTTCGGAAGAAAAATGAAAGTGGAGTTGCGAGGAAATATTATCCGCGTTTCGGAAGAATCATTTCCACGTCGGAGTGCGGACGAGGAATGACATGCACCGAAACCAATTCACCGACTCGTTGTGCCGCCGCCGCGCCTGCATCGGTTGCCGCTTTCACTGCGCCGACGTCGCCGCGTACCATAACGGTTACGTAACCGCCGCCGATAACTTCTTTTCCGAGAAGCGTAACCTTTGCCGCTTTGACCATTGCATCGGCAGCTTCGATGGAGCCGACCAATCCTTTGGTTTCTACCATTCCGAGTGCATCAAGTGATATGTCCGCCATATGTAAATCCTATTTGATTATTGAAAATTGTTGTGTGCCGTTTTGGCACACCGAATATAGTGAATGGGGAGCATTTAGTCAACTACGGAAGTCGCGGCTCCACAAACATCACCTCTTCCCGTTCAAGAAACACCGTCCCTTCGTGAACGCCCTTCGGTTTCCGGACGTATTTTCGCTCGCAGTAGGCGACCGGAACATTGCGTGCGTTTCTCATTTTGCTGTAATATGCCGCAATGCTCGCCGTTTGTTGGATTGCCTCGCGCGGCGGAACCTTTCCGCCGGATACTTTTAACACCGTATGAGAACCGCCAACACCGCGTGCATGAAACCACAAATCATTCGGCTTGGCATATTTTGTTGTCAGTAAATCGTTATTGGCAGAACTTTTCCCCACCCATACCTCGAAACCGCCTGCCACCATAAACACCCGGAACGGAATCCGCTCTTCATCATTTTTTGATGATTTGAGAAACAACAACTGTTCTTCGTTCCGAATCATCCATTCTTTTAATTCATCCGGTGAGCTACATGTTTCTAATTCACTAACAAATTGTTGAAGCATTGAATGATGCCGAGTTTGAGAGTGAAGCCGTTGCTCCGCTTCAGCACGGGCGAGTTTTGCTTTCCGTGCTTTTTCAAAATATCGCTCGGCGTTTTGATGCGGCGTCAGCGCCGGTTCGAGTTGAATGTTCAATTGCTTTTCTGAATCCTCCGCATCGCTTAATTCTATTTGCTTCATTCCTTTGTTGATTGAATGAAGATTTGCCATAATCGCGTGTCCGGTTCGTTCGTATTCTTCTGCACGTTCGGAAGAAGCGAGTTCTTTTTCGATTGCTTTCACCGTTCGTTCTGTTTGATTCAGTGAACGACGGAGAGCATCAAGCAATTCATTCTTCTTATGCTCGAAACTTTTCGCACGGAAGGATTGACCGAGCAACATTCTCACCGCTTCATTCACACTCTCAAACCGTTTTGAATCGTTTTCTTTGAACTGTTGTAACTCCATCATCGAAAGAGTGACGGGAATTCCTTCTTCATAATACACAACCGGGTGCGCGTGTTCCAGTTCGCGAAGAAGCGAGGTAACGGAATCGAACAGGGAATGAACTTCTGTTTCGTTTAGTGATGCCGTCTGCTTCAATCTGTCAATCCCTGAACGAACCAGCACTTCTTTTGAATAGAGCATCCCGAACATGGGAAGAATTTTTCGTATACTTTCCTCCACCGACCTCTCCCCAAACTGTTTTAACGCGTCAGTGAAATGTTGATTGTCCTTCACGATATTCCAATCGCCGCGGGAAGAAATTGTCATCGGCTTCCCATTCAGTTCATCTCCGCGTTTGAATGCTTCACTCACAACCTGTTCACGGTTGGTAAGAAGAATATTGCTCGCGGCAGTATTATACAGTTGAAGAGACAACCTCATCCCGTCTTCAACATCAACCACCAGCATTCTTTCTGTGGGATGAATGGAAATCTGTTTGATGCTCAATCCAGGAAGCGGTTGAAACAAATCAACGGAATTTTTCCGCGCACGGTTGAAATCATTTCTCAGCAGACAATAATTCATCCCCGACTCAACGGAAATGCAAAGCGTCATCTCCGTTCCTTCTTTTTCCAGCATCAAACAAAGTTCATTCTTCTGCTGGGAAAATACTTCTACGATAGAAGTGCCATGGAGCGATTCATGGAGTTCGTTGCACAACGTGCGAAGCGTGAAATAATGGACAAACATGGGAATGAATTGTTGGGTTAAATTTTCTGCAATATATTCAAAAGGGAGGTGAGAACAATAAACATGTTTACTTCAGTGTAAGTGAGTCGCTCTTTGCCCGCTAAAGGACGCAGGAGCGTCCGGCTATTCATTCCCACGCCTGATAATTGATAGGAGCGTGGGAACGAGAAAACATCCGTCATAGGAAGCAGGTGTCCGTGGCGCGGCTACGGGAGTCCATAGCACAAGTACGGGAGTCCGTGGCAAAGGTACGGGAGTCCGTAGCACAGGTACGGGAGTCCGTGGTACAGGTACGGGAGTCCGTGGTACAGGTACGGGAGTCCGTGGTACAGGTACGGGAGTCCGTGGCACAAGTACGGGAGTCCGTGGTACAGGTACGGGAGTCCGTGGCACAGGTACGGGAGTCCGTGGCACAAGTACGGGAGTCCGTGGTACAGGTACGGGAGTCCGTGGCACAGGTACGGGAGTCCGTGGCGGAGTTACGGACTCCCGGAATTCAATTACGGACGGAAAACAGGCGAAATCGGAGTGTTTTTGAGGGAGGAGCGATTTGAGTTCGTTTTCATCGGTACTAACTCAATATTCGAGAAAAGTTGGAACTGATTGATAATCGTGGACAGGATGAATTGGGAAATAGTTTTATGAAGGACGCGGAGCATTCGGGCTTACATTCCCACTCCTGATAATTGATAGGAGCGTGGGAACGAGAAACGGTTTTTTAATGCTGATATGTTGCTTGGGGGCGCTTTTTTTGGTGGGTGGACTACGTTCCTTTTCAATTATTTTCATTTGTACTTCAACCTATACATAGCCATTCCCCCTAGATAAAGAAAGCCAGTGTTTGGAGATAAATTAATATCTACCTCGCCAAAAGCACTAATTGTATGAAATCTTATTTTATACCAAGGTGAATTATCATGTGGAAATACATAGATACCTCTATCTGTTCCTAGATGATAAGGGGGATCTGTCTGTCCTTGTCCAAACAACCCCAAAATTATATCTTTTTCCTTATCAAATATTAACTTAGTTCCTACAACGATTGTATCCGGTAATTCAGGAGATGGAGGATAATTATGTGGCAAACCAGCGTCATATGGATACCACGTCACACCAGCGTCAGAACTTCGATAAAAGGCTGTGTCATAAGTTGCAAGAACCAATTCATTAGTGCGTACCGGATGAATGAACACATCGTTGATAATCCAACCGTTCGGCTTGAATCCTGTTGTTGACCACGTGGTGCCTGCATTCGTGGTTTTCAAGAGTGTACCACTCCATCCGGTTCCTACATACATAGTGTTTGGGTTTGTATCGTCAATTCTGATAACCGTTACTCCATCTCTCAGTGTATCATTAGTTGTAACATCTTGCCATGAGAGACCACCATTGGTGCTTTTATAAAATTTCCCGCCATAAAATCCCGCTGTACCGGCATAGAGTACATCTCTATTTGTTGGATGAATTGCCAAGCAGGAAACGAAAGTTTCCCAATCAATATAGATACCGCTATCTCTTCGCGCCCACGTCGTTCCTCCATCTGTACTTTTTAAAATAAAATCGTTCACGACGTAGATTGTTTCAGGGTGTACTACGTCGAATTCAATCTGTTTGAAGTATCCTCCGATGAGTACAGTGTCCCAATCAAATCCTTCATTGGTAGATTTAAACAGTTTCCCAGGCACTCCCGAACTAAAATCTGAAAGACTTCCGCAATAGACAATATTCGGATTCTGTGGATGAATCGCAATGGATGAAATTCGTTCACCGTCAAGTCCAAGATATTCCCATTGGGTTGTCATTATCTTTCCTGTTGTTGTTGCTTTAACCCAGTATCCATTTCCAGATTGTAATGTATCTGTAAGCGAATATCCGGTGTCGGTATTATATCCGTAAAAACCGGTAGCAAGCAACGTATCTGAAGAAAACATTAAGCCAGATGTTGCTGACGCTTTTCGGGTTCCCGAAATAAGATTCCATTGTGGATGGAGAAAAATTTCTTCTTCAAATTGTTTTTGCCCGTACATGGTGAATGAATCCTCCGCTGAAAACTTCATCCAAAATGCTTTACCGGAAATTATAGAATCATAGGGGAAATAACTTTTTCCGTTGTAAAAAAAGGCAGTTGACTTCGAGCTGGAGAAAATATTTCTCAGACAAGGTTCATCCGGAAAAAAAGGAATTGAGATCAGATTCCATCCCGGCTTAACTCTGATGGTGAAGGAATCAATAAACATTGATTGAGACGTCGAATTCATCCGTTCACTTTTAATAAACGAAGAATGGTTTGATAGCACATTATTTGCCCAAACATTGAATGTACTCATGATTGTCGTCAGAAGAGAAAGCAGCAAAAATGAAACTACTTTTTGTTTATCTGTTCTCTCAAATTGTTGAGAAAGCACATATTTCATTTTGAAATGTGAAAAACTAAAACCTATGTCCTTGATATTCATTCAAGCAAACTTCCATTGAATATTCTGTTCGATGGTATCAGTCTCCTGTTATTTAACCATTGGTCAATTCGTTTTGAGTGTCCGAGCAATCGCTTACTCATTGTACACCTTTCTTGTTATAGAATTCTTTTCCAACATACAAAGCATATCGGAAATATTCAATTCCATAACGGTGTTTGTGCGGCGTATTATTCTCGGAAAAATCACGGGAGTATAATACATGTGTCTCCTCTTGCAGTCAAGAGCAAAACCGGCTATTTATTTCTCTGGGCAGTAATGACCATTCCATGACCAATGGTAAATCTGTCACTGTGTGGAACGTGACCACCCGGGTAAACTTAACGACAATAAAGGTGAGATAAACAACCGTCAAAAAATATTTAGCTAATTGGTATCCGCCCAGTGTGCATAACTCGAAAAAGTTTTCCACAGAGTAATCAAATCAAGCAAAAAAATACAAAAAGCAGATGTTCCCTGTGGAAAGCCTGTGGATAAGTCGGTGGAAAACCTGTGCAAAACAACCGTTTGAAGCCTACCGGATTTTTTTGTACCTTAGAGTTGCCTTTTTAGACAATTCCTTCAAAACAAAGAAAAATCTATGATTTTTAGTATGACCGGCTACGGAAGCGGTGAAGCCGAACGCAATGGTATCTCCGCACGTGCCGAAGTCAGGAGCGTCAACAACCGCTTTATGGAACTGACCGTGCGTCTTCCTCGCTCGCTTCAGTTGCGGGAGAACGATGCAAAAGAATTTGTCCGCAAGCAGTTGACGCGGGGAAAAATTAATGTTTCCGTAACGGTTGAGCGGGACAACGCGGAGGAACTGCCGATTACCGTCAACGAAGCGGCGGTGAAGGCGTACATGAACTTGTTACAGGACATTCGGAAAATATCGGGGATACAAGAAGAAGTTTCGTTGCAACATTTGCTGACGTTTTCCGAAATATTTGAAGCGCCCGAAGGAGACGAAACCGACACGGAGGAATGGGAAGTTGCACTCGAAGCATTGACGAAAGCGATTGATTCGCTCATGACGATGCGCTCGAACGAAGGGAAAGAACTTGAGAAGGATGTCCGTAGCCGCATCAACCTCATCGCCGATACTGTTGAAGAAATTGATGCGATGAGTAAGGAACGGATTCCGAACGAACGGGTGAAGTTGCGGGAACGAGTCGCGCAACTTGCAAGCGATGTATCAATTATTGATGACAAGCGGCTGGAACTGGAAATTATTTTACTCTCGGATAAACTCGACGTAACAGAAGAGTGTGTTCGTTTTCGGAGTCATACAAAATTTTTTCTTGAAGCATTGAAGAAAGATGAATCAGCCGGAAGAAAACTTACGTTCCTTTTGCAAGAGATGAACCGGGAAGCAAACACCATCGGCTCGAAAACGATGGACGCGGAAATCGCGCAGAAGGTCGTCCTCATCAAAGAAGAATTGGAAAAAATCCGGGAACAACTTCAGAACATCGAATGAGCGGACCGAAACTGTTTGTGTTCTCCGCTCCGAGCGGTTGCGGCAAGACGACTATTGCACACGCAATTTTGCAACGGCATCCTGAAATGCTGTTTTCCGTTTCGGCAACGTCACGACCGAAACGCCCGAACGAAGTTGACGGAAAAGATTATTTCTTCATTCCGCTCGAAGAATTTATGAGCAACATCCGTGATGGCGCGCTGGTTGAATGGGAAGAGATTTACGGAAATTATTACGGCACACTCTGTCGTGAAGTTGACCGGGCATTGCTTGGGGGATGTTCGATGGTGTTTGATATTGATGTGAAGGGCGCGCTTTCCATCAAACGACATTATCCTGAACAAGCGGTGTTGATTTTTATTGAGCCGCCAAGTTTGGATGAATTGATTCAACGGCTTAAAAACCGCAAGACGGAAGATGGTGAGTCGCTGAAGCGGCGCATTGAACGTGTGCCGATGGAACTGGAACAACGTGTTCACTTCGACGAACATGTTGTGAACGATAATTTGGAAAAAGCAATTACCGATGTTGATGCAATCATCAAACGTTACATTGACGAAGAACAGTTAACTCAGAGTGTTTGAACATCATATAATCACAATCAAGAAAGAATGAACATGGCAGTACGTCCATTAGATATAAATAAACTTGAATCAAAAGCAGACAACATTTATGAAGCAATCGTGGTGATGTCGAAGCGGGCACGGCAAATCAACGAAGAGATGAAAATTGAATTCAACCAACGCGTTGAAATGCTTCCGCCGAAAATGGTTGAGGAAGAAACGGAACCGGACCAGCCGGTGACCAATCCCGACCAAATTCTCATCGCTCGTGATTTTGAAATCCGACCGAAACCAACAGAAACTGCTCTCGAAGAAGTGATGGGAGATAAACTCTCCTTCCGCTACAAAGAATCGGAATTCTAACTTCATCTGTACGTGACACCCCGACGATGCTCAACGGTAAACATATCATCCTAGGAGTAACGGGAGGAATTGCCGCGTATAAAATCCCGCTTCTCGTTCGACTTCTGAAAAAAGCGAACGCGGAAGTGAAAGTCGTGATAACGAAGTCGGCGTCACAATTCATCACGGCGGAAACACTGGCTACGCTTTCCGGCAATGAAGTTATTGTTGATATTTTTCCACCCGAAGATTCCGTCGTTAAGGCGGAGACGTGGCATGTGAATCTCGGTCAGTGGGCAGATGCGATGCTGATTGCGCCAGCGACAGCAAACACACTCGCCAAACTTACACATGGTTATGCCGACAATGCGGTGACAATGTTGACGCTTGCGCTTCGTTGTCCGTTGATTCTTTCTCCGGCGATGGATGTTGACATGTGGAATCACCCTGCAACACAGAAAAATCTTTCCACGCTCAGACAACTTGGATATTTTGTCCTTCCCCCGGAAACAGGGGAACTTGCAAGCGGCTTGGTCGGAGAAGGAAGAATGCCGGAAGTAGAATCGCTTGTCAAATCACTTGAGAGAATTCTTTCCCGCACGTATGAAGATTTCCGCGGCAAAAATATTTTAGTGACCGCCGGACCGACATATGAAGCGCTCGACCCGGTTCGGTTTATCGGGAATCGTTCATCAGGGAAAATGGGATTTGCGCTTGCACATGCCGCGGCATTACGCGGCGCGAAGGTCACACTCGTTTCCGGTCCCACTCATCTTGAAACGCCGAACAATGTTCATCGCATTGATGTTGAATCTGCCGAGCAAATGTTCAATGCCGTCATGAAGCATCGGACGAAAAAGAATGTGATCATCATGTCTGCTGCTGTTGCCGATTACTCTCCACAGAATGTTCATTCGGTGAAAATCAAAAAAGAAGAAATGCAGCAGGGGTGGGTAACTGTCTTGAAAAAGACGAAAGATATTCTCGGAACGTTGGGAGCGAAAAAGAAAAACGAAATACTCGTCGGCTTCGCTCTTGAAACGCATGATGGAATGAAGAACGCGAAAGAGAAACTGAAATCGAAGAATCTTGATTTCATTGTGTTGAACAATGCGCTTGAAGAAGGCGCTGCGTTCGGTGTTGATACGAACATCGTCAGCATTATTTCACGCGCAGGTAAAACCGAGCGACTCCCGAAAATGTCAAAACTTGATGTTGCCAACGCCATCCTTGACCGCGTCGCAAAGAACATGAAAGCGTAACGATGCCATCACTCGAAGAAGAATTTCACTCCGTCATCGAAAACACAAAGCAGTATCTCGTGCAACAAACTGATTTATTCGGCAACATCATGTATAAAGAAGAGAAGAAAGAAGAAGTGGCTATCGTTTCGGATGAGCAGTGGACAAAAGCGGGAACACTTGGCGAACTGAACAAACAAATTTGTACCTGTTTGAAATGTCCGCTCGGAGAAACGCGAACAAACTTTGTGTTCGGCGTCGGCAACCCGAACGCGGATGTGATGTTTATCGGTGAAGCCCCCGGCGCGGATGAAGACGCGCAAGGTCAGCCGTTCGTTGGTCGTGCAGGACAACTGCTCAACAAAATCATCGAAGCAGTGCAGATGAAGCGGGAAGATGTGTATATCTGCAATATTCTGAAATGCAGACCGCCGGGCAACCGGGACCCGCAACCGACGGAAATGGAAACCTGTACTCCGTATTTAACCAAACAAATTGAATTAGTAAAACCGAAATTTATCATTTGTCTCGGTAGAATTTCCGCTCAGTGGCTGTTGCAAACCAATGCGACGCTCGGCTCGTTGCGGGAGAAAGTGCATAATTATCATGGAACAAAACTTATCGTCACGTATCATCCGGCCGCGCTTCTCCGCAACCCGAACTGGAAATATCCCGCGTGGGAAGATATGAAGATGTTTAAAAAATTGTACGATGAAATGAAAGCAACCACCTGATGGCTGAATACATCGAACAAAAATACGGCGATGATGTTTCCGGCGGGCGGATTCCCCCGCAGGCGGTTGATGTCGAGCGTTCTGTTATCGGGGCGATGCTGATTGACCGTGAAGCGCTCCCGAAGGCGCTCGAAGTGTTGGATGATTCGAGTTTCTATAACCCGACGCATCAAAAATATTTCAAAGCAATGACGGCGTTGTTTGAAAAAGCAGAGCCGGTTGATGCTGTAACTCTTGTTGAAGAATTACGGCGGCGCGGGCAACTCAATCCGACCGAAGACCCAGTGTACATCGCACAACTGACGATGAATGTTTCCTCTTCTGCAAATGTGGAGTATCATGCCCGCATCGTATTGGAGAAAGCATTGAAGCGCGGATTGATTGCCGCCTCGACCGATGTTGCCTCACGCGCATACAACGAAACGGAAGATGCTCTCGATTTGCTTGATGATGCCGAAACAAAAATCTTCCAGATTTCCGAACGACGACTGAAGAAAGCCGCAACGCCAATCAAGCGAGCAATTACCGATACGTTTGAAATGTTGCATGAAATTCACGGACAGCACGGAGGAGTTACCGGTGTTCCGACAGGTTTTTCCGGTCTTGACGAGTTAAGCGGAGGATTTCAAAATTCCGATTTGATTATTATCGCGGGAAGACCGAGTCAGGGAAAAACAGCATTTGCATTATCTATTGCCCGGAACTCCGCGACGGATAAACAGAAACCGACACCGGTTCTTATCTTCAGCATCGAAATGGCAGAGCAACAACTTGCCGTTCGTATGCTTGCCTCTGAAGCAAGAGTGGACGCGCATAAACTTCGCACGGGCAGATTGCAAGATGAGGATTGGACGAAACTTAGCCGGGCAGCAGGCAAACTTACGCAAACAAAAATATTTATTGATGACACACCCGCACTCGGGATTTTGGAATTACGAGCAAAGGCACGCCGACTCAAAGCGGAACACAATATCGGTTTAGTAATTGTGGATTATCTCCAATTGATTCAGGGACCGAAATCCTCAGAGTCGCGTGAACGGGAAATTTCGATGATTTCCCGTTCGTTGAAAGCGCTCGCGAAAGAAATCGGAATCCCCGTTATTGCGCTTTCGCAGTTGAACCGCGCTGTTGAAGGACGAAGCGACAAGCGACCGATGCTTTCGGATTTACGAGAATGTGTTACCGGCGATACACTTGTCATGCTTGCCGATGGAAGACGAATTCCGATTCGCGACCTTGTCGGTCAACAACCTAAAGTTCTTTCGATGACATCGGAAGGAAAACTCACGAGCACAATAAGCGATAAAGTCTGGCAGGTTGGCAAGAAGGAAGTATTTGAAGTTCGGTTGGCGAGCGGAAGAACAATTAAAGCTACAAAACAACATAGGCTCTATACATTTGATGGCTGGCGTGAAGTGCGAACGCTCAAAGAGGGAGACCGTCTTGCAATCGCACGGAAAATTACGTCATCAGATTCACACAAAAACCAGTGGACAGATTACAGGCTTGCATTACTTGCCCACTTAATCGGTGATGGAAGTTACTTGCAAGGTCAACCGCTTCGATACACGACAAGTTCTTCCGAAAATAGTTTGATGGTAACTAAAGCCGCTGAGAAAGAATTCGGAACAACCGTGAAACGATACAAGGGAAAATATTCGTGGCACCAATTATTGCTGAGTGGCAACGGAAACCGCTGGCATCCAACCGGTGTAAATTTGTGGCTGAGAAAACTTGGAATTTTTAATCAACGTTCGTACGAGAAACATATCCCGGATGAACTCTTCAATCTTGCGAACGTTCAACTTGCTCTTTTCCTGCGTCATCTCTGGGCAACTGATGGATGTATTCATTTCAGGAAACGTGGTGCAAGTACAATATATTATTCAACAACGAGCGCGCAACTCGCACATGATGTTGCCGCTCTTCTCCTTCGTTTTTCGATAGTCGCCCGAATCAAAACAACAAAAAAGGCTAACTATCGTCCTAATTATTCCGTAGTAATTACCGGTACCGAACAATTACATATTTTTTTAAACGAAATAGGCGCCTTCGGTCCCCGTCTCCCGCAGGCAAAATTACTGTTGAAAAACCTTAACGGGGTAATTCCAAACACGAATGTTGATACTCTTCCGGTTGAATTTTTCAGACTTGTGAAAAAGACGATGAAAGCACAAGGAATAACACATCGCGAGATGGCTTCAATGCGGGGAACAGTTTACGGAGGAAGTGCGCATTTCAATTTTGCACCGTCACGAAACCTGGCGATGGAATACGCTACTCTCCTTGGCGATGCAACACTGAAAAATTATGCAACGAACGATATCTTCTGGGATACTATTTCAGAAATCACTCCTTTAGGCAAAGAGGATGTGTATGATTTAACAGTTCCGAAAACCTCAACATGGTTAGCGGATGGAATTCTCACTCATAATTCGGGCGCCATCGAGCAGGACGCAGACGTTGTCATGTTTGTCCATCGCCCGGAAACGTACGGCATAACAGAAATAAAAGACGAAGATGGAACTCCGATCCCGACCGAAGGCATTGCGGAAATTATTATCGGCAAGCAACGTAACGGACCCACGGGAATCGTTCGTCTTTCGTTCCGAAAAGAATACGCGAGTTTCGAGCGGTTAGCGCATCGTGCGTTGGAAGCGCTTGCGCCTCCACCCACACCGACGATTTTGCCGGATAATGTTGTTCCGTTCTAATTTACAATTCAACAAACGTTAACAAAGACTATGTACAAACTGGTGCTTCTCCGTCACGGAGAAAGTGATTGGAATAAAGAAAACAGGTTCACAGGATGGACCGACGTTGACCTTTCGGAAAAAGGAGTTCAGGAAGCGAAGCAAGCAGGAAAAGTTCTCAAAGAACAGGGTTTCATGTTTGACATTGCTTATACTTCCGTCTTAAAGCGCGCTATTAAAACACTCTTGTATGCGCTCAATGAAATGGATTTGTTGTGGTTGCCGGTTCACCACTCGTGGCGATTGAACGAGCGACATTATGGGGCGTTGCAGGGATTGAACAAATCAGAAACAGCGCAGAAGTTTGGCGAAGAACAAGTTCGTATTTGGAGACGGAGTTATGATATTCAACCACCACCGTTAGAAAAACATGACCCGCGTTTTCCCGGACACGATATCCGGTATCAACATCTTACAGAACAAGAATTACCAACAACCGAATGTTTGAAGGATACAGTCGAACGATTTCTTCCGTATTGGTATGAGACCATCGCGCCGACTATCGTTTCAGGTAAGCGGGTAGTCATAGCGGCGCATGGGAATAGTCTTCGTGCGTTGGTGAAATATCTCGACAATGTTTCCGAAGAAGAAATTATTGGCTTGAATATACCGACGGGAATCCCGTTAGTGTATGAATTAGATGCGAAGTTAAAACCGATTCGAAGCCACTATCTTGGCGATGAAGAAGCCATCAAGCAAGCAATGCAATCGGTGGCAAATCAGGGCAAAGCAAAATAATTTTCCGGCCGATAGAAATATTTCTGTAACACTCTTTGCTTGTAGGCTAATTGACAAATCCAGAAATTTTCCCTATATTTGTTCCGCCTGATGGTAACACATCGGGCATTTTATTCCATATTTAGTCTATTCCAAAGTAGCTCAATGGTAGAGCATCCGGCTGTTAACCGGAGGGTTGTAGGTTCGAGTCCTACCTTTGGAGCAACAATCCCACTTTTTGAGAAACAAAGAGTGGGATTTTTTTTACATTGTGCATAATGCTTGACAATCCTACCATAATCGTTAACGCTCATACCCCGCAAGCGGTCGAACTGTTTTCCCGACTTGGAAACGTTGTGCCGCTTGAAACTTCTTTGATTACTAATGAAACTGTGAAAAAGGCGGATGTACTCATCATCCGTTCAGAAACAAAAATTGATAAGCACTTGCTTGATGAAAGTTCTGTTCGGTTTGTCGGAACTGTAACTGCCGGGACCGACCATCTCGATACAGGCTATCTTGCCTCGAAAGGAATTATATGGACAAGCGCGCCCGGAAGTAATTCAAATTCTGTTGCCGAGTATGTTGTCGCGGCAATGTTGGTGTGGTCAGAGAGAATCGGGAAATCGTTGAAAGGGAAAACGCTTGGTGTGGTTGGTGTGGGAAATGTTGGAAGTAAGGTTGTACGCTTTGCACAAGCACTTGGGATGAATGTGTTGTTGAACGACCCGCCGCTTGCAAGAGTTGGTGATACTTCTTCTTTTCTTTCACTCGATGAACTAATGAACGCTGATATTATCACAATTCATGTTCCGCTGACAAACGAAGGAGTTGACAGAACGTATCACTTGTTTAATGAAGAACGATTGAGGAACATGAAACGCGGTTCGGTTCTTATCAATACATCACGGGGCGCAGTAGTTGAAACAGCCGCGTTACTTCGTGCATTAACTTCGAATCATGTATCAACTGCTCTGCTTGATGTTTGGGAAGGTGAACCGAATATTCCTGTTGATGTACTAACACAAGTCATGCTCGGAACTCCTCACATTGCAGGGTACTCGCTCGATGGAAAACTGAACGCGCTAAGAAACATCTATCGAGATGTTAGTCTGTTTCTCGGTAAAACTTCAGACGCCAATTTTCATGGCGATGAACAATCAACAAAAATTATCATTCCAGGTACGCTCACCGATACACAGGCAATCGTTGCTTACGCTGTGAACAAAGCATACAACATTGAAGTTGATGATACGGCGTTACGGCGGATTGTAACTGTTCCGACAAATGAGCAAGGAAGTTATTTCAGAAAACTCAGGGCTTCATACCGAACCCGGAGAGAGTTTAATCAGTTTACAGTTCATTTGTCTCGTGAGCAAGCATCAGCAAGAAAAATTCTCGAGACATTAGGGTTCAACGTACATCTGTAAAAATCCCTCTATACGAGGTGAAATTGTACTGTTTTTGTTTGATTCAAGGGTTTGACAATTCCGTTTTTTTTTCTGAACTTGTGCCTGTTTGAAAAACAGCAGTTCATTAATATCCGAGCTAACAACTTACTTGGAGTTTATTCTATGACAGAAGTAACATCCTCATTAACAAAAGAACAAATCAACGAACGGTTTCGACAGTGTTTGCGCGAAGTAGATTCGTTCATCAAAGCAAAAAATGTTTCTGATGCCAAGCAGAAATTTGATGAAGCGAAACGCCTTGACCCGGTGAACCCGTATCTTAGTGCGTTCGAATCGCGCCTACAATTATTAGAGTCAAGCACGTTTTCCCCCACATTTGGTCAACAGGGTACAACTGTCGTAGGAGTGCGCGAAGTATTTTCCGACAAACTCCGGCTTCAGGTCGAAGCGGAAGCGAAATCACAGGCGTTGCCTTCATGGAAAAAAATGGAATCATCTGCGTTTAACGGGATAGAAGATATTAATCTCCGCGGCGCGAAGTCGGTAAAAGAAATGGGGAGCGAATTGCTGAAAAAGTATCATCAACAAATTGCTCTTGATAGAAAGAAAATCGAAGATGAAGCAACACAACTGATTGAAGTTGAGCGACGACGATTACAGGAAGAATTTACTGCTAAGGCAGCACGGCAAAACGAGAATGTTCGGACGGTACGCGCAGAAGTGCGACGTGAAATGGAAAACAATTTTCTCCGGATGCTTGAACTTATTTCAAAACAATACGAACGCAAAATGGAACTGCTCGATATTCATGTTCCCGATACAAAAACCGACGCGCTGACACATTATAAAAAGAAAATGCGAACGTACTATGCACAAGGCGAGCCGACTCAGGATGAAGCAAAAAAGTTGATGGAACTGAAGGAACTGCTTGAACTTACCTACGACGAGCATCTCGCAATCGAATCGGAAGTACGAGAAGAATTATACATGTACAGTCTGCGGAGGAAAATTTTACTCGGAGAGGTAACTCTTCACACGTATTCAAAAATTGATGAACTCCGGAATCAATATAAGTTAAGTGCAGAGCAGGCATCCCGTGCTGAATCAATGGTGTTCAGTCGTGTAAAAAAGTTCGATGTGAAAGGAAGAATCCTCATTGTGGATGCGGAGGCTGCGCATAATGAAATGGTCGGAAACGGGCTGAATGAGCGGAGTTTTGAAACACTCGTTGCCGCAAACATCCAGACAGCTCTCGAAATACTGAACAATGAATTTGTTGACCTAATCATCAGTGATGTACGTTTTCCCGAGGGTCAGTTTGAGGGCTTTAAATTTTTCAATGCGGTGCAGGAACAATTCACCTTACGCCGCATACCTTTTATACTCATCAGCAGTAATCAAGATACCATGCTCTACCGTTGCGCCGCACAACTTGGCGTGGATGATATTCTCTTCAAACCGCTTGATGTGGAACTCTTGAACAGCGTTATCGAAGGAAAACTGAAACGCTACCGCGAACTTGCTCAGGTTTGAGCAAGACTTTTTCTCAGTTCGATTTTCAAAAAACAGTATGACAAAACTACTTCAAGTCGGAAGACTTGTAACAGGGAAGCTATCGGGAGACGTTCTTACAGATGTTTCAATCAAAATAGAAAAGAACAGAATTGTCAAGATTTTTCCTTCCGATTCTATTCCTCAGAACAATGAAGAAATTGTAGACGCGAAAAATTTCATTGCCATTCCCGGTTTCATTCAAACACACGTTCATCTTTGCCAAACGCTTTTTCGCGGGCTTGCTGATGATTTGGAATTACTCGACTGGCTTCAACAACGCATCATGCCGTTTGAAGCGGCACACAATGAGCACTCAATGTATAGTTCTGCAATGCTTGGAATTGCTGAACTGATTCGTTCGGGAACGACAACGATTCTTGATATGGGAAGCGTCAACCATCAGGAAGAAATTATTCGTGCCGTCGGCGAAACCGGTTTTCGTGCGTTCGTCGGCAAAGCAATGATGGATGTAAACGGCGTGTATCAAAAATTAAAAGAGACGACAGACGAATCGTTGAAATCAACTCGACGACTTGCCGAGCGATGGCACAACTCATACAACGGTCGAGTAAAGTATGCAGTCGCTCCCCGCTTTGTTCTCTCCTGTTCCGATTCGCTGATGAAAGAAGCGAACGAAATGCTCGGCAACTTTAACGGAATGTTGTTCCACACACACGCTTCCGAAAACAAGAACGAAGTAAAGGCTGTGCGTGAACGATGCAAGATGGAAAATATTGAGTTTTTACATCATCTTGGCGTACTTTCGGAAAAAGCGTGTCTCGCACATTGCATTCATTTGAATGAAAACGAAGTAGGAATTTTGAAGAACACAAGAACAAACGTTGCACATTGTCCTTCATCGAACCTGAAACTTGGTTCCGGAATTGCCAACGTTCCGCACCTTCAATCAAACAGCATTAATGTTTCCATCGGTGCGGATGGCGCGCCATGTAACAACAATCTCAACATGTTTCAGGAAATGCGACTCGCATCGCTTCTGCAAAAACCGATTCACGGACCGACGGCGATGCCTGCGCAATCAGTATTTCAGATGGCAATGCTCAACGGCGCGAAAGCGCTTGGACTTGAACGGGAAATCGGAAGCATCGAAGTCGGAAAGAAAGCGGATATTGTGTTGCTCGATTTGAACAACGTCTGGAATTCCACTCTACCGGAGAAAGACATGTACTCAACAATTGTGTATTCCGCAACTCCCGAAAATGTTGACTCGGTGATGATTGACGGAGAGTGGGTGTATCGGAAGAAAGAGTTTGTGAAGATAGACCAAGAAAAACTTGTGGCTGACTCACGAAGTGAATTGACAAAATTGCTCGACAGAGTTGCATTGTGAAAGTGAAGTAACATGCAGACAGCAATTACATTTCTTCATGATGGAAAACCGAGAACGCTCGATTTCAATCCGTCATCTCACATCACACCAACAACGACTGTTTTGAATTGGCTTCGGAGTCTTCCCGATTTCAAAGGAACGAAAGAAGGTTGCGCAGAAGGCGATTGCGGCGCATGCACTGTCGTGCTTGGTGAACTAACCAACGATGGAACGCTACGGTACAAATCGGTTGATTCGTGTCTTGTGTTTGTTCCTATGCTTCACGGTAAACAGTTGCTCACAGTCGAGAGTTTGAAAAACGAAAATGACGAGTTGCATCCCGTTCAGCAGGCGATGGTGGATGAGCATGGAAGTCAGTGCGGATACTGTACGCCGGGATTTGTTATGTCACTCTTCTCGCTTTATCAAAATCATGAACATCCGACGAGAGAACAGATTGAAGATTCACTCACGGGAAATCTGTGTCGTTGCACCGGCTACCGACCAATCATTCAAGCCGCAGCAACTGCATGTGTTCAATATGTTGATGATGAATTTTCAAACCTCAAACCTCAAACCTCAAAACTCCTCCTTGAGATTCCAAAAGGCTCTATCCAAATCAAAACAAGCAAGCAAACATACCTAAAGCCCGCAAGCCTCGGAGAAGCAATCACGCTGAAGCATCAACATCCCGATGCGATTGTTATTTCGGGTGCGACGGATATTGCGTTGCGTGTTACCAAAAGACATGAATTGCTGAAAGAAATAATTGATGTATCCGATGTTTGGGAATTAAAAGAATGGTCGGAGAATGAATCTTCGCTCACAATCGGGGCGGGTTTGTGTTTGAATGATGTCAAGCAAATTGTAGAACAACATTTCCCTGCTTTGTTTGAAATGCTCTCCGTGTTCGGTTCACAGCAAATCAGAAATCTTGCAACGCTTGGCGGAAATCTCGGAACTGCTTCACCCATCGGTGATATGATTCCGGTGCTGATGGCGTACAATGCAAAAGTTATTCTCGAAGGAATTAACGGATGGAGAGAAATTCCTATAGATAATTTTATCGTCGGTTACAGAAAGACAGTTCGTAAACCGGACGAACTTATCACCGCAGTGGTGATTCCGAAAATGACGAACGGTACAATTGTCAAATCGTATAAAGTCTCCAAGCGGAGAGACTTGGATATTTCCACCGTGAGTGCGGGTTTCCGACTTGAATTAAACGACAACAATCAAATTGCATCAATCAAAATAGCGTACGGAGGAATGGCGGAACGAACGAAGCGATCGACAACCGCTGAGAACTTTTTACTTGCTAAACTATGGAACCAGGAAACAATTGAACAAGCAATGTCACTTATTGACAAAGACTTCACTCCGATTTCTGATGCACGTGCAGGCGCGGAGTTTCGGAAAGTAGTTGCGAGGAATTTGTTGATGAAGTTTTGGAGTGAGACAAACAATGGAGTGGCGGAGTAATGGAGATATGGATTGATGGAAGTAATGAATAAAAAAAGGAAAAGTGTGAAGGAGACGATACTCCAAAACTCCAATACTCCAATACTCCGAAAGGATATTCCTCACGAATCCGCTCAACTCCACGTCTCCGGCGAAGCGGTGTATGTTGATGACATCCTTTGCAATGAACAGCTTCTTGTAGGACGGGTAGTTTACTCGCCTCACGCACATGCGAAAATCAAATCGTTTGATTTGAGTGAAGCGAAGAAGGTTGAAGGTGTTCATACTGTCCTTTGTTACAAAGATATTCCGGGACATAACCAGATGGGTCCGGTTATTCATGATGAACTCTGTTTGGCGATTGATGAAGTGACATTTATCGGTCAAGCAATGTTTCTCATCGCGGCGGAAACGGAGGAACAATGTTTGGAAGCAGAGCGGCTTATAAAAGTTGAGTACGAACCGCTCGAAGCGATTCTTACCATCGAAAAGGCAATCGAGAAAAACTCTCTGCTCGGACCTCCGATGAAAATAGAACGGGGAGGAGTGAAAGAAACGTTGTTCAAATCGCCTCACGTTCTTCGGGGTGAGTTGAGAACCGGAGCGCAGGAACATTGGTATTTGGAAACACAATCCTGTTTGTGTATTCCCGGCGAAGGGAGGGAGATGAATGTTTTTTCTTCAAGCCAAAACCCGACAGAAACACAAGCGTTGATTGCGGAAGTTCTCGGTATCAACAAGAATGAAGTCGTGGTGGAAGTGCGACGAATGGGGGGTGCGTTCGGCGGGAAGGAAACACAGGCAAATCATGTTGCCTGCTGGAGCGCGTTGCTTGCCCATGCAACAAAACGCCCCGTGAAAATCCGTTTGTTCAGAGACGATGACCAAAAGATAACCGGCAAGCGCCATCGTTTTCTTTCCAAGTATGAAGTTGGATTTGATGATGAAGGAAAACTCCTTGCCGCCAACATCGAACTGAACGGTGACGGAGGCGCGGCGACAGATTTATCGTTTGCTATCATGCAACGCGCGATGCTTCACTCGGATAATTCGTACTACGTTCCGAACTTCCGCGTTGCCGGGAATGTCTATAAGACTAATCTTCCATCCAACACGGCGTTCCGCGGCTTTGGCGGTCCACAAGGCATGGCAGTGATTGAAGAAATTGTTGACCGCATCGCCCGTTTTCTAAAAAAGGATTCAGCAGAAATTCGTTTCAAGAATTTTTATGGATGTGAATCGAATAACATCACACATTATGGACAAACTATCGAAGGAAATCGGTTGTTCATGCTGTACGAACAGTTGATGAAATCATCTGACTATCAACAAAGAAGAGAAGCGGTCAACGCCTTCAATTCATCGAATGAATTTTATAAAAAAGGACTTGCACTCACTCCGGTAAAGTTCGGTATTTCGTTCACGACTTCGTTTCTCAATCAGGCAGGCGCGTTGGTGAACATCTACAAAGATGGAACTGTGCTTGTCAATCATGGTGGAACGGAAATGGGACAGGGACTTCACACGAAGATGCAGCAAATAGCAGCCGCCGAATTGGGTATCAGCATTGACAAAGTGAAAGTCAATGCTACGGACACTTCCAAAGTTCCAAACACCTCAGCAACTGCCGCATCAGCCGGAACGGATTTGAACGGAATGGCGGTCAAGAACGCTTGTGAGATTTTGAAGGGAAGAATTGCGGAAACCATCGCTATAATGTTTTCGGAAAAATACTCCATCACTCCATCACTCCAACACTCCATCAAGTTTGAGGACGGAATTATTTTTGATACCGAACACCCTGAACGAAGAATTGCTTTCAACGATGCGATGCAACTGATGGTTCTTCGTCAGGTCAGTTTAAGCGCGCAGGGATTTTACAAGACTCCCGGCATTGGCTGGGATAAAGAGAAGGGATTCGGCAAGCCGTTCTTTTATTTTGCTTTTGGAATGGCAGTGAGTGAAGTGATGATTGATGTGTTAACCGGACAGCACACGTTACTGCGAACAGACATTTTGCATGATGTCGGCAATTCAATCAATCGTGCGATTGATATGGGACAAATTGAGGGCGGATTCGTTCAGGGGCTTGGTTGGGTGACGACGGAAGAAATCAAATGGGATGAACAAGGAAACTTGCTGAATCATTCGCCGGACACGTATAAGATTCCGGCGGTGCGGGATATTCCGAAAGATTTTCGGGTTGCAATTCTCGATGCCGCGCCAAATGTTGCTCAGACAATCAAGCAAAGCAAGGCAGTCGGTGAGCCGCCCTTCATGCTGGCGCTTTCTGTCTGGCTTGCAATCAAGGATGCTATTTCAGCCGTTGGCAATCATGAAGTTGAACCGGAGTTTTCTCTGCCTGCAACGGGTGAAGTGATTTTACTTTCAGCAGAAAAATTGAAGAAGCATTATGGCGTGAATGTGAGCGAAGCCAGCCAGGCTCTCGAACCGTCTTCGTGAAGATGCGTTTCAAACCGCGCCGCACGAATCCAATTCACGTTCCAACCTGCTTGAAATGCTCGCCGGATTTCTTCCTGCGTGATGCGAAGCGGACCGCCTTCGCGTGTTTCCAATTCACTGAAGACAAGCATGTAATATGTTCCCCCCGGCTTCAACACCGATTCCAAACTCGAGCGATACTTCTCACGGAGTTTTTCTTCAAACACATGGAAGAGTCCGCAATCAATTATTGTCTCGAACTGCTGATTGAATGATTGAAGTTCCAACGCGTTCATCACTTCAAATTTGATGTTCACATTGTACTCAATCGCTTTTGCCTGTGCCTTCTTGATTGCAGTTGGCGCGCAATCAACCCCGACGACGGTATAGCCGAGCGAAGTAAGATAAATCGCCAAGTCTCCTGTCCCGCAACCGACATCGAGAATATTCTTTCCGAATAATTCTTCCCGTTCTAATTTGATAAACTCGGCTTGCGGCTTGCCGATTTCCCACGGAGGAATTCCGGCGTACGATTCTTCAAAGAAATTTGTCATGGTTAATAAAAAAAACTCCGCGAAGATACACTTCGCGGAGTTCATATACGAATTTATCCTTTTTTCTCTTGCTTCTCGTTCGCCTGTTGTTGAAGTTCAACTTGCAATGTTATGTCAACATTCTCTCCAACGAGCAAACCGCCTGCTTCCAATGCCTTATTCCACTTCGCGCCGAAATCCATTCGGTTGATGGTTGTTGTGGCTTTGAATCCTGCCTTGGTATTTCCCCATGGGTCTTTCATCGTGCCGTTAAACTTTGCATCGAGTGAGACGGCTTTCGTAACGCCGCGAAGAGTAAAATCCCCCGTAATTTTGTAAGTATCTTTTCCTGTCTTCTCGAACGATTTGCTGACAAATGTTATCTCAGGATTTTTTTCCGCATCGAAGAAATCGGCAGAGCGGAGGTGTTTGTCCCGAGCGTCGTTATCCGTGTTAACAGATGCCGTTTTAATGATTGCATTCAATGTTCCACTGGAAAAATCATTTCCGTTTTGAATTAACGTCGCATCAAAGTCGGTGAACCGCCCGGTTACTTCCGAGATGACCATGTGACTGACCGTGAACAGCACTTTCGAATGTGACGCATCAATCTTCCATGTTGTTTGAGCCGAAAGAGAGAACGCGGTTATGAGTGTAAGAATGAAAAGAAAAATAGTGTTTTTCATGATAGTGTTCCTTGTATTGTTTAACGAAGTAATTAATGTGAGTATTGAATTTTTATTGTAATTCTTTCATGAGAGAATTAAAATCGAGCGGAAGCGTTACCATACCGATACTTCCATTTTCATCGTATTTCCATTCCCCTCGCGGTCTATCCGCATAGAGTTCGATTCCATTGTTGTCCGGGTCGTGAAGGTAAATTGCTTCACTCACTCCATGGTCTGCACCGCCATCAATTTGCCAATGATGGTCAAGCAATCGCTGAACAGCGCGCGCAAGTTCTTTTCTGTTCGGAAAAAGAATTGCTACGTGATACAATCCTGTTGTTCCTATGGGAGGAGACGCGCCACCTAAGCTTTCCCACGTATTCAACCCGATGTGGTGATGATAACCGCCGGCTGAAAGAAATGCGGCGTTAGTTCCCATCCTTGCCGTAACTTCAAACCCCAACACTTCAGTGTAAAACTTCACCGAGCGTTCAAGGTCAGATACTTTCAGGTGAACGTGACCGATTTTTGTTTCGGGGTGGAGTGCCTGTTGATTCATTTTGAATTTATATAATTGAAATTTAAAATATCAGTACAAAAAAATAGTGCTATTTCTGTAACGCCAATCCTAATTTTTTACAAAGTCGTCCGAGTTCTTCCTGCTCTTTTTCACTGAGAACGGAAGCCAGTTTGGTAATATGCTCCGCATGTTTCGTAAAGATTTCATCAAACAGTTTGTTCCCTTTCTGCGTCAGTCGAACAATGATAGCCCGCCTATCGTCCTTGCTGTGAACACGTTCAACGAATCCTTCTTTCTCGAGATTGTCCACCACGCAGGTGATGTTTCCACCACTCACTAACCGCTTCTTACTTAACTCACCCAACAACAACGGTCCTTTGTGTCCAAGGGTTTCCAGCACGCCGAACTGCGGTTCTGTTAAGCCGAACGACTCGATGTTTTCGCGGCTGAATTTTCCCATCGTTGCGGCGGCACGAGCGAGTTTTACCCACATCGTTAAAGCCCGGTCAGCCTTTTTTCCATATTTATGAGTTGATTTCACTATAAATGTTTTAAGTTTGAAATATCTGAACTTAAAATAGGTATTTATATCGAAGAATGCAAATCGTTCAAAACGGATGTTACTTGTGTCGGGCGGCGAGTAACAGGTCGTTGTCGTTCCTGTATTTCTCGAAATCTAATGCTGTCCTGAGAAATTCGACATCATACTCGCTGTTCATCGCATGAGCGCGTTGAAACCAGATGAGCATGCTTTGTTTGTCGGAAAGTATTGCATACACTCTCGCCAACGTGAGGATGATTTCATTATCTGACGAACTGATGCGATATGCGTTGGATGCCGATTCGATTGCCTCGTTGCGTTGACCGAGCCGTGCAAGAAATAATGCTCTGTATCCATGATATCCTGCAATTGCTGAATTCTGTTTTATTTTTTCGTTCACGAGCGTCAGCCCTGTTTGCAATGCAGAAGTTGCTTCTTTTTGTTTGGCTCCTTCGAACAATCTCGTTACACCAAGTAAGTAAAAAAGTTCGTGACTGTTTGATAAATTATTCAACCCGCTTGTTGCGAGTGATTCAGCTTGTGCAAATGTATTTTTCACCAGAAAAACAGAAATTGCATTCTCATAGGAAAGAAGATTCCGTGGATTGACTGTTACTGCGTTGAGATAACATACCAATGCACTGTCTAACCGCGAAGTTCTTTCGAGGGCGTATCCCAAATTAATCCACGATAAATCATTTGCCGGATATAATTGGATGGCTCTTCGAAACCACCGAATTGCTTCATCATAATCTTTCATTTGTGCGTACCCGACTCCAACATTGGAATTGTTCATCCAGTTTGTCGGGTCAATCTCTTGTAATTGTTTCAGGAAAACGACTGCTTTTGCCGGTTCGTTTTTATCGAATAAATAAAGTCCGGTGAGATGAAGAATTGCCGGAGAATTTTTTGCATCGAACCTGACAGATTTTTCCCAATAGCCAATGCTTGCTTCCGGGTTCCCTTTCAACCGTTGAATGCGTCCGAGGAGAAAATATGCCTGGGAAGAAGTTGAATCATGTTCAAGCACGTCGTTGCATTGTTGCATCGCTTCATCAAGATTTTTTTCGAGGATGTTCCAGCCATTTTCATAGTCGGTAACAAGTGCATCCGCATATGAAAGTTGCGCGTGGAGAAATAAAGAATCGGAAGTTTTTGCATTGGAGAAATATTCAAGCGCTAAGGCGTTATCTGCCTCTGTATCACGAAAGAAATGATACAAGCCGCGGAGATATGTTTCATACACATCGGGAGTTGTTAAAACTCCGGCAGATATGTTTGAAGTCCGGGGGAAATGTAACTGCTCTGCGACTTCATTCACGATTTCCTGCCCGATGCTCGCGAGGTTTCGTTTTTCCACAGCGATATGTTTTGAAGAAATCTGTACCGGTTCATTTGCTTTCACATCAAACAACAATAAACTAATCTGAATTGTGTTGGCATCCAGAGTAAATATCCCTTTCACGATATAGTTTACTTCCAATGCCTGGGCGATTTCCTTGAGTGATTTATCAGAATTCTTATAAACAAATGCGGTTGTTGGGGATGTTACGGAGACGGTGGTATTGTTGGAAAGTTGATTGATACATTCCCGGCTGATTCCATCTGCTAAATATTCGAACGACGGATTACTGTTGTTTGTGAGCGGGAGGAACACGAACGAGATTCCCTTCGCCGAATCAACCGGTGAATTGTTCCATTTCCAAGCAAAAAATGAAATTCCAAACAGTAGAATCAGCACTATGGATGCAATGACAAACCCGTTGAATTTTCTTTTCGAGCCGGAACGTTTCTGTTTCAATAAATCAAGCAACGAAGTATCGTTCTCCGATTCACTTCTCCGTATCAAACGTTCAAGCGTCTGTGCAACTTCTTCCATCGTTTGGAATCGTTCTTCCGGTTCTTTTTGCAAAAGTTTTTTCGACAACAGTACGAGAGGTTCAGAAACATCAGGTCTGAGCGTACGAATTTCTTGCGGCTCTTCATGGATGATTTTATGCAAAACCACTTGTTCATGCTCGGCAGTGAACGGAAGTTGTTGCGTCAGCATTTCATACAACACGACTCCAAGTGCCCAGATATCTGATGAAGTGTTTGTCGGTTCTCCACGCGCTTGTTCGGGAGACATGTACGCTGCTGTTCCGACCTGCGTTCCGCTACGTGTAACTTTCGACATGTCTGCCGATTTTGCTAATCCGAAATCTATAACTTTTGCTATTCCATCATTCGTGATGACAACATTCGCCGGCTTCAAATCCCGGTGAATAATTCCCTGTCGGTGCGCGTAGGCAATTCCTCTTGCAACCTGCAGGAGAATTGTAAGACATTCCTGTTCGGATAAAACCGCCTCGCGGATTTTTTGTTTCAGAGTTTTTCCGTCATAAAATCCCATAGCGATAAACATCATTCCGTCGTCTGATTCTCCGATTTCATGAATCACGCCGATGTTCACATGGTCGAGCGAAGAAGCAATTTTCGCTTCGTGAATAAACCGTGTGCTTTGTTCATCGCGGGTTTCCCCGTAGAGCGGTAAAAACTTCAGCGCAACCGTTCGTTCTAATTTCAGGTCTTCGGCTTTATACACCACTCCCATGCCGCCTTCGCCTAATTTCTGAACTATTTTGTAATGAGAAACAATTTTTCCGAGCATAACGGCTGAAAAGTACAGAGAATTTCAGGCAGAGCCAAATTGATGATTTTTTTTATCAAATGGATTTGCTACCTTCTGATACACGTAGTATGAATCAATTGCCAAACGATGGAACACGAAGTAGAATTTCTTAAAGAGCGACTGAAAGAATTGGAAGAACTCACTCAACTTTCACAAGCGCTCAGTTCAACCATTGAAGTAGATGAAACGCTTCGTACAATTATTGAATCGTGTTCGACGCTATGCAGGGCGTCGTACGCGCTTCTTTCCTTGCTTGACCCGCAATCATCGGAAATTGTCAAAACCCTCGTCCGCAGTCGTGAGCATGAAAAACCTACCCTTGACCATCGTCTTCATTCATTGATTACCGGTTGGGTGATTACCAATAAACAAGCGCTCAGGACGGAAAACATCCTGGAGTTGATGAAGTACAAAAATCCGCCTGAAAGCATCAAACACATCGGACCTGTCCTCGCATTGCCACTTGCAATTGAAGGAAAAACAATTGGCGTATTAAGCCTTGCCAATCGTCTCGGCGAGCGGTCGTTCTCCGATGACACATACCGCGTTGCACAAATTGTTTCATCGCTTGCCGCACAGTTTATCAGGCGGGCGCGTTTGCACGAAACATTGTTCGAGGATAATGTACGATTGAAAACCGAACTTCAAAGACAATTCGGCAACAGGACAATCGTCGGTGAGACTCCTGCAATCAAAGAAGTGATGAACAAAGTTTCCATCGTTGCTTCCTCTACGGCGACAGTATTGCTCATCGGTGAAACCGGAACGGGAAAAGAGTTGATTGCACGGGCAATTCATACAAACGGCAACCGGGCAAGCAAACCGTACATTGCGATCAACTGCGCGGCAATTCCTGCCTCGTTGTTTGAATCGGAACTGTTCGGACATGAACGGGGCGCGTTTACCGGAGCGCTCGAAAAGCGACTCGGGAAGTTCGAGCTTGCCAATCACGGAACAATCTTTCTCGATGAAATTTCAGAAATGCCGGGCGAACTGCAACCGAAACTATTGCGCGTCCTTGAAGAGCGGACATTCACACGCGTTGGCTCGGCGCAGGAGATTCAACTTGATATCCGGTTGATTGCCGCGACGAGCGTTGATTTACCTCAGGCGGTTCACGATGGAAAATTCCGCGAAGCGCTCTTCCATCGTTTGAATGTTATTCCTCTTCATCTCCCGCCGTTGCGTGAACGGAGAGAAGATATTCCTCTCCTTGCCAATGTTTTCATGGAAGAATTTTCCCGCGGACTTAAACACTTCTCCCCCGATGGATTAAAGTTCCTTCAACAACGCGAATGGAAAGGGAACATCCGCGAACTACGGAACACCGTGGAACGGATTTCCATTTTTGTCCCCTCAAAGGAAATCACCTCCGAACAAATTACATCGCTCGGCATCGCTCCGGAAATAAAAAGCACGGAAACGAACAACAGTCTCTTCGATTCGATGCTTTCGGAGAACCAATCCGGCGAAGACGTTCTCTCTTCGCTCGAAAAAAAGATGGTTCAACTTGCTATCAATAAAACTAGCGGAAATATTTCTCAGGCGGCAAAACTTCTCGGCATAGACCGGAACGCTTTGCAACGACGCTTAGAGAAATTCGGACTATAAAATCCAAATCTCACCTAATAATTTTTTTTTCTTTGTCTCTTCTGACTAATTCTGCTCGAAATTGAGCACTTCCTGTTCGAAATCGAACAATCGGAATTTGTCCTACCCGCTTTTTGGATTATATTCTCCCAATTTTACTTGGCACATCCGTTGCCAATAGTTCTTCGACTTAAATAGTCGGTTAGGTAGAATAAAGCGGAGAGTTGAATCTCCTCGCTCTCTGCTTTTGTTTTTACACTAACAAGACATGTAGAATTGAAATAACGTCGCCTTGTATCTGTTATTCTGAAAATGAAGAACGAATTTTTCGTTCTGTTGAAAATCAATTGTTCTTAAACCAATAACTTCAAACAATAACTTCAGGAGATTCATTATGAATCGTTCTTTACTTTTTATCACTATCATTTTGTTGATGTTCTTTTCACTCACCGCTTTATCTCAAGTAACAACGAGTTGGCAGTCGGTTTATCCGTATCCTACCGGTAACGATTTGTACGATGTTCATGCCTTCGATGCAAACAACATTATAGCAATTGGAGACGGAGGGACACTTGTCCGTTCAACAGATGGAGGATTGACGTGGCGTGCTAATATTAAGATAGGTGGTAAATTCGGTGGGTTACGGTCAATGTCTTTTCAAGGTTCCGTTGGGATTGCCGTAGGAAGATTAGGTGCTTTATTGAAAACTACAAATAGTGGATTCGATTGGCAAGATAAATCATTCAATGATATGGGACAATTGGATGGGGTTGTTTACAAACCAGATGGAGTTGCCTTTGCTGTTGGATTATATGGAAAAATAATAAACTCAACTGACAATGGGAATACGTGGACAAGTCAGCCATTATTTACCACAAGGCATCTTCGCAGTATTAGTTTTGGTGATTTAAATTTTGGAATGGTTGTAGGTGACAGTAATACAATCTATAGAACTACCAATGGCGGGTTGAGTTGGTTACAAATCTCTATTGGAACAGGACCCGATAATCCGCTACGGAAAGTACATTGTTTAGACTCCTCTTCTGCTATTGTTGTCGCAGGCAGTGAACTTTTCAGAACGGGAAATAAGGGGGACGGTTGGGCGGGTTATAACTTCGAAAGCGGACGGCCTTCGGGGGCAACTATCAGGTCTATTTCGATTTCTGTATTAAATTCTGCCACACTGCTCGTGGGGCACGGACTTTCCGGAAGTCATTATATTACCCGTTCGACGGACTACGGAGTTACATGGAGTTGGTTTGATTTTGGCAAAGACATTTCACCGAATGGAATCGCATACATAAATGCTAATGATGCTATCGCTGTTGGAAGCGGAGGGGCAATTTTTAAAAGTTCAGATGGTGGAGTAACATGGGAAGAAAAATCAAAAGGCGGCGGAGATGTTTATCATGGAATTGATTTTCTCGACGGTATGAGAGGTGTAGCCGTTGGCTCAAACGGACGTATCGTGAAGACCACTGATGGAGGAGAAAACTGGTTTGCACTTCCTCCCGGTAACCCTCCTCATCCTTGGTCAGGAGATGATAATGGAAGTTATCATAGTTACTCTACGGTGAAATATCTTAATGATTCAACGATAGCAGTGGCGGGAGGGCTTGGCGCCTTTGCAATCACGACTGATACAGGAAATTCTTGGCATAACATCACATGGAATACGCATGCGGCGGAAATAAAAGATATGCACTTCTTGGATCGTCAAAAGATTATTGCGGTCGGCACATATGGTTCATTTCCGAATACGACAGTAAGAATAATCAAATCAACAGATGGGGGAACTACGTGGAATGGAATTTCTCATGCATATGAATCCACAAGCGGATGGTTATATGATGTTTTCTTTATTGATTCACTGAATGGATATACGGTTGGGGATGTCGGCTCTTACCCTACGTTCAGTCCAATTCTTCTTAGAACGACAGATGCTGGAAATAGTTGGATAGATAACTCAGCGAATCTTCCCTCGCAAGGCTCTATGAAGGGTCTTCATTTTCTTGATTCTTCAAACGGTTGGTTGGTTGGTATGACTGGAACATATCCTACTGCTATACCGACTGTTTTACAGACAACAAATGGAGGTACGTCGTGGTTATCGAAATCGCTTCCATATTTTAATTCTGCATTGAATCGAGTTAAATTTATCAATTCAACAACAGGATTTGCCGTAGGGTTTTCAAGAAGAGATCCGGTTCAATCTACAGTTAATGATGTGCCTGCTGGGTATCCCGCATTATATTATACAACCAATGGCGGTAATACATGGTTAATACAATCTGTGGCATCAAGCTACCTTAAAGAGATAGCATTTGTTGAAAGGAATGGACATCAACTTGGTTTCAGTGCTGGCTCGGGAATTTTTTGCTCTGTCGTTCTTCCGCTCAATATTAAACTATGGGTAGGAGATGTTGATTCTTCATGGTCAAATGCAGATAATTGGGACCCGGTTGGAATTCCCTCGAAAGTTGATAGCGTGGTTATTCAACCAGCCGGAACAAATCCTGTGATAGATATACCTATGGACCAAGTAATTATCGGCTCGCTCTATGTTCGCGGTGGTGGAAGATTATCAATTAGCAGTGGTGTTTCTTCAGTAATTGTTAAGGGAGATGTGACGGTGAACGGTACCTTGAAAGTGGCAACGGACGCAATGCCGAACTTTATCGTCGGAGGTTCATGGAAAGGAAACAAAGTCTCGCTCCAAAAAGCATCTGTATTGGATGAAGGATTTGTTCCGGGCAATTCCACAGTGGTGTTAAACGGCAAAGGCGAAACGTTTGGAAAATTCTATACACTCATCGTTGATTCTTCTGCTGATGTTCAAAGTAGCGGAAACATTACTATTCAAAATCGCATTGCGATTATCAAAGCATTGAGTTTGCGTCCCGAAGATACGCTTGAAGTGGAAAATACGGAAGCTCAGGCTCTTGCCGGTGAAGGATATATTGTCAACGGAACTATTCGGCGTGCATTAGCCACAGCATCGACAGAAACATACAATTTTGAAAGCGAAAAAACCTATCTCAAATTCAACGGCACAGGAACGTATCCATCGAAGATTGCAGTAACAACGCGGGCAAAAGAAACACCGCGAGCATTCAGCCTGCGGTGGAAGACAGTTACCAATAGTGTACGAAGTGTTGAACAAAATACTGTAACGGGTCAGGATATTCTCCCGGAAACCAAGTGGGCGTTGGGAATTCCGAAACTCACGTTGAAGAATTCATCGCTGGTAAGTGCGGAAGGAATACCACGCGTAGCCAGAATGTTGAGCATCGAAAAATCGGGAACAAGCAATGCTAAAGCAGAACTTTCGATGCGCTATGATGAATCTGAACTCGACAATCCGTTAGTCGAAGATTCATTGGTGTTATTGCAAGGACCGTACGTCGCAAAAATGGTGAAAGACAAATGGAACTTGGTCTCGTTGCCTGTTGCCACGGCGAAAGCGCAGAAAGATAGTGTGTTTCCAACGGCTGTTTCGAGTGCGTTTGCATTCAACAACGGATATGTCGAGCAAACTTCTCTGGCTCCCGGCGGCGGATACTGGCTGAAGTTCTCCGGCGAACAAGAAGCCGAAGTCATGGGATACGATAAAGAATATCTCTCCATTCCCGTGACTGCGGGTTGGAATATTGTCGGTGCGTTAAGTTACGAGTTGCAAGCCGATGCAGTAACTTCCTCTCCGTCCGATATTATCGAATCGAATTTCTTTGCTTACGATAACGGATACGCAACGACCACAGCATTGAAACCGATGGAAGGTCATTGGGTGAAAGTAAGTCAGGAAGGCGAACTCCGGTTCGATGTCAACGCGTTTGCCAAAACTACAAAGTTCAGAGAAGCGCGTGCAGTATTGGAAAACGAGATGAACGTGCTGACGGTGAGTGACGCAGAAGGTTCCAAACAGAATCTCTATTTCGGAACATCGGCAAAGTTGACTGCAAAAACATTAGCATTGTATCAGATGCCGCCCGCGCCGCCGCAGGGAGTGTTCGATGCGAGATTTTCTAACCAGAGAATCGTTGCAACTCCCGAAACGGAAAAAGAATCTGTAACAAAGATTCTTCTGACTTCGGAACGTTATCCTGTTACACTCAAGTGGGAAGGAACACATTCTTCTTCCTCAACTATATTAACCATTGACGGGAAGAAAATTATCCTGAACGGGAAAGGTTCCCACGTGTTGTATGAACCTGCCGGTTCCATCGAACTCCGCATGCCTCCTGTTCAGGAACGAACACTGCCGCAAGAGTTTACATTGGAACAGAACTATCCGAATCCGTTCAATCCGGCAACAACAATCAACTACGCGTTACCTGCCGATGCGAAAGTAACATTGAAGATTTACAACACGCTCGGTCAACTTGTCGCCACGCTTGTTGATGAAGTGCAGGAAGCAGGATATCAATCGAAACTCTGGGACGCATCGAATGTTGGAACGGGTGTGTATTTCTACCGGTTGGAGGCGGCGAGTGTTGGGGCGACAGAGAAATCATTTACGCAACACAAGAAAATGCTTTTAGTCAAATAATGGATTAGAAAATGAGTGGGGAGATTCTTCCGGAATCTCCCCGTTCTACTATGCACGTTACTTCTGCCTAACCTTACTACTTAGTCTTACCAACTAATTTCAACACAAAAACAATTTAAGGAGTAACGTATGAAAACGTTCTTATATCTTTTTCTTTTTTTCGCGCTTGCAGTAGCGAGTCTGCAAGCAAACCAAGTAACGATTCGGGTGGTTGACCAGAATGGGGTCGAGATACCCGGCTCAACTGTTTATATTCAGGCAGTTGATGCATGGTTCTACAATGGAAATGTGGCAACACTTTCATCAGGAAACTATTCAGTCAAAATTTATCCCGGAGTTAACAGCCACGAACAGAATGCCTTGGGACGAATACAGGAACTTGTTGTGGATGCAAACACTTCAGAAGCAAGTTTTGAATGGCAGACAGTCTCTACCACATGTTACGTTCGTGACCAAGCTGGCGAGGTAATTCCCGGTTCAGGATTTGATGCAGGCGCCAATTATCAATGGATGAATTCCGGATCGCCAATAGTTCTCCCAATCTCAGACGAATCTGTATATCCAACCATGTTGGGTTCGTGGGTTAATGGGTTCCCTTTTTGGATACGCCCGGCAATAAACGGTGTGATGTTGCATCAGTACCAACTGGGTCGTTCAGAAGAACATATAGAGATTGCAACTGGCATGGGCCCACTCAACTTTGAATGGCAAACCGTTTCGACGACGGCGTTTGTACGAGACCAGTATGGTAGCATAATTCCTGGTTCTGGTTTTGATGCCACCGGTTATTACGGCGGATATGAGTGGATTACTTCCGGAACAGAAGTCACCCTCCCAATTACCGATGAATTAATCTATCCAACAATGGGAGGTAGTTTTATCAATGGCTTAACATTCTGGGTACGCCCGGCAATTAATGGAATTATTTTACATCAATATCAACTTGGCAGGACTGAGGAACATATTGAAATATCATTTGGAATGGGTCCAATAAATTTCGAATGGCAGATGGTTTCGACAACTGCATTTGTTAGCAACCAACATGGTGAAGTAATTCCCGGTTCCGGTTTTGATGTAACGGGAATCTATGGAGGATATGAATGGATCCCGTCTGGTGACCCAGTCGTTGTTCCTAGTACCGATGAATCAATTTATCCAACGATGAGTGGAAGTTTTATTCATGGTTTGAAATTCTGGATTCGACCAGCGATAGATGGGGCAATGCTTCATCAATACGATCTTGGTCGTACAGAAGAGAATGTTGAAATCACTGTAAACATGCAACCAATTAACTTTGAGTGGATGTATATGCGATGCCCTCTCTCATTGGTGAATGAAAATGAATCTGATATCGGTTGTTCCTTTATCCGAGTTCTGGGTGTTTACAATTATGGACTTTTTTTGAAAGACGAAGTATTTGCTTTGCCTGTAACCGATGAATCGTTGTACCCCACAATTGCAGGCAATTTCATAAATGGGATTACACTTGAACTTAATCCGGGAGGAATCAACGAAGGAACAGCCACATTCGAAGTTACAAGTTCATTGGAATTCAGTCCGTCATTTGTCACGCTCGGTGGTAATCAATATGGCTTGCGGTGCGGTGTACCGGATCCGCATCTCTTAACCGACCCGTCAACATTCGGTTCCGACGCAGTATTAATTGACTTCGAAGGATTTCCTAATGGAACACAAATTACCAACCAGTATGAAAGTATGGGTGTTTCATTCGCATTGACTTCAGGCGGTGGTCCGAGTATTATTACCACAACGCGACCGCGCCAATTCGACCCGCAAGGATTTGCATGCCTTTCGAATAATAACCCAACTGCCCCGCTTCCACGACCTGACCTGGTTTTGAATTTCTCGACGCAGGTTAATAAACTCGGATTTGAAATTTTTACAAATACCGGAGATGACCTGCGACTGAAACTGATGTTAAGTAATGACGGCACAATCATCTATGAACAGTGCTTTGTTACCAATCTCAATTTCAGATTTATAGGAGTTACGGGCTACACGTTTGATAAAGTAATTGTTGATGCTACAGAAACCGTGAATGGCGTGTTACGCCTCGATAATCTTCGGTTTGAATCAACGTGTACCAACGGAACAAGCGCAATTGAAGGAACGGTTTCCTCCAATTGTTCAACGCAGAACCAAGACCTTCTCGGCGTACCGGTTGATGTCTTTGATGTTGCAACGGGAGCGTTATCCGCTTCAACAACAACCAATGCAAATGGCTACTATTCGTTCGATGAGATGAATGCAGGCGAGTATCTTGTATCCGTTCATACGCCGTTAGGGTACTCCACGCTCTCTTCCGAAATTCCTGTTAGCTTACCCTGCGGCGATGAGGCAACGGTGAACTTTGAACTGAGTTGCTCAAACGCTTCAGGTTCGCCGCGCGGTATCGGCTTCTGGAAACATCAGTTTGCCGTTGCAACCGGAGAGAAAGGAGCGGCACAAATTGACGGAGCCACACTTTGTAATTCCCTTGATATCATTCAGGAACATTTCAATGAGCATCCGCTCAATGCCGTTGTTGTGTACGCCCCTCCAAGTTCGTCAGGTTGTACCGATAAATTGCTTGCAGGAAAATCGGTGATGAACCTTAAAGGTTCGGTTTCGAAAATATCTCAGGCTCGTCAGCACCTTTTTGCTTTTCTGTTGAACGTTGCATCGGGATTTATCCATCAGGCATCCGTCATCAGCGCTGACGGCGCAACGGTTGCTCAGGCAATTACCTATTGTGATAATCTCATAGATAATTCCGGCGGCAACTATGAAATTGCAAAAAATATCGCGGAAACAATCAATGAAGGGGGCACGGTTGCGGCTGGCATCATCCCTCTATCCACTCCCGATGTTCGGTACAAAACCGGAGTAGAAGAACTCAAGCCATTGCCAACACAATTTATTCTTGAACAAAATTATCCCAATCCGTTCAATCCTTCAACAGTTATCAACTATCAACTGCCAATGGAGAGCCGCGTAACATTACAAGTGTATGATGTACTCGGAAAAGAAGTTGCTACGCTTGTTGAAGGCGTTCAGGCAGGAGGATTCCGTTCGGTGGAATTTCACTCAGATGGTTTACCGAGTGGATTGTATTTCTACAAACTTCTGGCAACTCCGCTTCACGGAGAAGCAGAACCGTTTAGTCAAATAAGGAAACTTACTTTAACAAAGTAGCAAATGATAAGATAAGTAAACAACAAGCCCACACTGTTAGACTAATTCAAGTTAAGGATTATGATGGTTGTGGGCTTTATCTTTCAGGCGGTTTCTTTTTTTGAAGAAATATGACAATCGAACAGCCTGCCCTTGAAGTTATTGCTGGTGGATTAATGGACAGGCTGTTTCGGTTTATTTCGTCCGCGCAATCAACAATACATCCTGGTCGTTGCGGTACTGTTCGAACTCAATGGCTGTTGTAAGATACGAAGCGTCGAAATCAGAATTCATCGAACGTGCTTGCTGATACCAACGCAACACATCTTCTTTCATTCCGAACATCGCGGCAACTTTTGCTCTGTTCATTATTGCGTAGGGATTTGTCGAATCAAGGTCAATTGCTTTTTGAGCCGCACTCAACGCTTCTGTGCGGACTTTGAGTTTTGCTTGAAACAAACTTTCATACATATAATAATCGGCAAGACCCGGATTCTTTTCCGTTTTCATTTTCACCATGCGAAGACCTTGGTTGAATGATTGTTCCGCGTCCGCCTTTTTTCCGAGATACTCATTTGTCAAACCAAGAAAATAAAAAAGTTCATGACTTCCTTGAAGGACTTTCATTCCTGTCGTAACAAGGGATTCTGCGGTTGAATATTGGCGCAGGGAGAGAAGTAACGGTAAAACATTTTCATACGTTAAAACTTTCGTCGGTTCGATTTCAATTGCTCGTTCATAACAAAACATGGCACTATCGGTAAGTCCGAGCCGTTCGTATGCAACACCCAAATTAATCCACGGGTCATCAATGTTTGGTTCGAGTTCAACTGCTTTCCAGAACATGCGCTTTGCCTCAGAATAATTTTGTAACTGTGCATATCCAACACCTAAATTGGACGAGATGAGACCATCGTTCGGATTTATTTCATACACCCGCTTGAGATAGGTAACTGCCTTGGCAGGCTCTCCAAGATTGTAAAGATAAAGAATCGCGTTGCGCGTCAACGCCGCGACATTATGTTCATCCAGCGCTATTGCCCGTTGATAATATTCTAATGCTTTCAACTGGTTGGCGCGAAGTTGCTCGATGCTTCCATAGATTGCAAATGCCTGTGCATTGGTCTGTTCTTTTTGCAATATATTTTTCACGATAGATTCAGCATCGTTCAATAATTCAATGCTCACGTCCCACCCCTTTTCATATTGACGTACTTTGGATTCTGCCAATAACAACGATGCGCCGAGAAAATCCGGTTGCTTGCTGATTGCCTCTGAAAAATATTCTACAGCAAGGGCGTTCTCACTGCTTCCCTGTTTTGTTAGTTGATGTAATCCGCGGAGATATGCTTCGTATGCATCCGGAGAAATGGTTTTAGAGTGGAGATTGCGAACATCTTCCTGCACGTCAAACAGTTCAAATATTTTCGATTCAATACTTTCTCCTGCGTTCATAATCTCCGAACGGGGTTTCTCAAAATGTTCTTCCCACAGAACGGCTTTTTCTTTTGCATCATACAACGTTGCGGAGATGTTGAGTTGCGAGGAGGTCATTTGGACGCTCCCCGAAAGAACGAACCGGACACCAAACCGCTCTGCAATATTATCGTTTGAAAAATTCGTCCCCCGATATTTTTGAGTTGCTGATTTTACAATGACGAGCGCTCCCGGAATTTTTGACACATGATTATTGATTTCATCCGTGATTCCATTAACAAGGAAATCATTGGCTGGTTCGCTGGCATTTTGAAACGGCAACACAACCAGCGAACGTTCTCCCGCTGGAACAGAAATTCGTTTGGAGAAAAACCAGTAGCCGAACGAACCAAGCGCAATCGCAACAAGAACAATTCCCAACGCCACAACCATTTTTTTCTTGGAGGATGGAACGTTCTTCGTCGGCTGTTCGGGTTGGGGTTGTATTTTCTGCCACGGGAGTTCAATATGATAGAGAACGATGGGAATATCAATGTTTTTCAAATCTCCAACTCCCGCCTTCACCATCGGGAGATTGATTTTGCCCCGCACCTGACGGGCAACATCTTCCGAAATGCAAATCCCTCCCGGTTCCGCTTTCGGCTGGATGCGTGCGGCGATATTCACTCCGTCGCCGAAGAGGTCGTTGTTCTTCTTCACCACATCGCCGACATGGATGCCGATACGGATGACAATCGGGTTTTCATCGGGGTGCGCTTCGTTATATTCCTTCAGCGAGGTTTGTGCTTCAATCGCACACATAACGGCACTGACGGAACTATCGAACTCCACAAAGAATGCATCACCGATGCTCTTGATAATTCTCCCCGCATGTTTCCCGATAATTTCAGAAACAATCCTGTTGTGAATATCCAAAAGATTGAGCGTTGCATGTTCATCTTTCCCCATCTGTTTGGAAAAACTGACGATGTCAGTGAACATGATGGCGGCGAGTTTGCGAACGCTTTCGGGAGAACCGGTATGTTGATTGGGAGTTGCTGGCATAATTGCGCCTATTGTAAGAAATTTAGGTGTAGCAATCAAAAACTCCCTTGTTTTCTGCAATGCCGGAAAAGCGAATCGGCAAGTTAACTTTCCAATTTTTCATGGCAATCATATCCTAAAATAATTATCGTTTCCATATCATGCCTACACCACGTTCAAACTATTAACGGTTGATTTGAAACAGTCTGCAGAAAGCTTCAACGGTTACAAAAATATATCCCTGTCTTCCGGAATTTTTTAGAAATTGCCTCTCGTTTTTTGAATTTGTCTCTCCGATGTTCTTCAAGCATTGGATGAGAGTTACGAAATCAATACGGGAGATAGTGCAACAATTTAATAATATCGGAGAAGACACCCATTGCGGTAACATCAGCGCCGGCGCCGGGACCCTGAACAACGAGAGGTGTTTTTGAATATCGCTTTGTTGTGAAAGCGATGATGTTGTCGCTTCCTTTCGTTCCGGCGAACGGATGCGAGTTGGGATATTCGAGCAATGCGGTTTTTGCTTTGTTATTGTATAACACACCGACGTACCGGAGAACAGCATTACGTTGTACTGCCGACGCGAATCGTTTGTTCATGTGATTATCGAACGTTGTGTACATACTGAAGAAGGACTTCGAGAACGTCCCTTTTTGTAATGATGAAGGGACGAGATTTTCGTGAGGAATCTGATTCAAGTCCATCTTCCAACCAAGTTGGCGTGCGAGAATGAGAAGTTTGCGCGCAACATCCTCTCCCGATAAATCTTCACGCGGGTCGGGTTCTGTGTAACCGGCGACTTGTGCTTCTTCGACAAGTTTACTGAACGGTGTTGTTCCATCGAACGAATTGAAAAGAAAACTGAGCGTACCGGAAAGTATTCCTTCGATTTTTATGATTGTGTCGCCGCTTGCGATGAGGTCGTGAAGCGTGGAGATAATCGGCAACCCCGCTCCGACGTTTGCTTCGTAGAGAAAATATTTCTTCCTCTTGTTAAGAAGTTCTACAAGTTCGTTATACTGTTTCCACGGAAGGACGTTCGCTTTCTTGTTCGGCGTGATGATGTGCATGTTCGCTTCGACGAATGCCTGATACGAGTTGACCACGTCGGAACTTGCCGTGCAATCCACAAGCGCAACATTCGTCAGTTTCATTTCTGCAATGCGATGAGCAAGCGAATGCAAATCGAGCCGGTGCGATGAGTGTTGTAATTCTTCCTGCCAATGTTCGAGATTGAGCCCGTTGTGGTTCACAACAACATGTTTACTGTCGGCGAGCGCGCACACACGGATATCGAATCCCTTGTTCAATAAAACAGAGTGTTGTTGTTGTAATTGCTTCAAGAGTGTTGCCCCGATATTTCCCACGCCGATAACTGCAAGATAGAGCCGCTTCCGTTCTTCAAAAAATGCCTGATGCAGAACGTTGACAGCGCGAATCTTATGCGACGAATCGGTAACGAATGAAATATTCCGTTCAGAAGAACCCTGAGCAATTGCGCTGATGTTGATGTTATTCAGTCCAAGCGATTGGAATACTTTACCGGAAACACCGGGAATGCCCTTCATTCCTTCACCGACGATAGCGATGATTGTTTGCGCCGGTTTTTCATCAATCGAAGTCAGGTTCGTGCTGAACTCGAATTGAAATTCCTGTTGAATTGCTTTTCGCGCTCGCGCCACGTCATGGTTTTTCACAGCAAAACAAATCGTATGTTCGGATGATGCCTGAGAAATCATCACGACATTGACTTTATGCGATGCAAGAGCGCGGAACAATCGTTCTGCCGTTCCCGGTACGCCGACCATTGCAATGCCGCGCAGATTCAGCAATGTAATATTATCAATAGAGGTGATTCCCTTTGCAACGCTTACTCCTTCGTCTTCGACTTTTCCGATGATGGTCCCCGGAGCGGAAGGATTCATTGTGTTCTTGATACGAATGGGAATGTTGCTCGCGATTGCCGGCGCAATGGTTGCAGGATGGAGGACTTTGGCTCCGAAGTAGGATAACTCCAACGCTTCTTCAAACGAGATAGAAGGAAGAACGAACGCATCATGCACTTCACGCGGGTCTGCGCTTAATACGCCGTCAACGTCAGTCCAGATTTCGATGACGGAAACATTAAGCGCCGCGCCGACAATTGCCGCGGTGTAATCAGAACCATTTCTTCCGATGGTTGTTGTTCGACCGTCTTCGGTAGAACCGACAAAGCCGGTAACGAGCGGTATTGTTGTAGCCGGGTGTTCTTTCCACAGGCGCTTGAAATATTTTTGTGTTGCCGCGTTTGTTTGTTCGAACAACACTTCAGCGTGCATGAACTGGTCATCGGTGACGACAAAGTTTCTTGCATCGGCAAAACAGGATGGGTGAGTTTTATTGATAAACGAAGAAATTATCAGCGCCGATAATCGCTCACCAAAACTTGCAGTTAAATCGAACCCGCGCGGAGGGCAATGGCGAAGCAGATACACACCATGCAAAACATCGTGCAGGTCGTTCAGCAATTGCCGGATTTGTTCTGCAAGTTTTTTCTGGATTTTTCCTGCGTGAAGGCTCTTTGCGGTTTCCCAATGCCTATCGGCAAGAATGTTGAATTGAGTTTCATACGTGGCATCGCCACGCTCGGCAGTACGCGCGCACTCCAACAATTTATCGGTTACGCCTTGAAATGCGGAGACGACAACAATGAGTTTTTCTTTTTTTGATTCTTCAAGAACTATCTTCGCAACGCCGCGAATCCGTTCGGGAGAGGCGACAGACGAGCCGCCGAATTTTAGAATTTTCATAGTGTGTTTGGTTACGGGTTTGTGTTTCGGTTGTCAAAGATAGTAAAATCCTTTTCAGAAACAAGCCGCCTTTTGTTTTCACCCTCTGTTTTCTTATTATCATTCATTCAAATTCAACAATTCACGACACTCATTCATTGACGAATCAGAATTTCCATACACGTTACTCGCGGTACAAAGTTCGCATCGAACGTCAACTTCGCTTATTAGTGAACAGGAACGAACCGGCAAGCGTCTATCAGCCAATGAAGTATGTATTGGAAGCAGGAGGAAAACGAGTGCGTGCGGTGTTGGTTCTGCTTGCATGTGAAGCAATCTCCGGTCAGTCGCAGGGCGCGCTTCATGCCGCCGTTGCGATGGAAGCGCTTCACAACTTTACCCTCGTTCATGATGATGTGATGGATAATTCGTCGCTCCGTCGCGGTCGGGCGACTGTTCATACAAAATGGGATACGAATGTTGCCATTCTTTCGGGGGATGAGATGGTTGCGTACGCGTATCACTCTCTCTTGAAAACATCATCAACGAACATACATGGATTGATGAAGATATTCACTGATGCGTTTGTTCAGGTGTGCGAGGGGCAGGGATTTGATAAAGAATTCGAAACGCGATGCGATGTTACGCTCGATGAATATCTGATGATGATAGAGAAGAAAACAGCACGCGTTCTTTCCGCTTCATGTGAGATTGGCGGATTGATTGGAAACGGAACGGCGCGGGAAGTCAACGCTCTCCGGACATACGGTACGTCGCTCGGACTTGCATTTCAAATCCAGGACGATTTGCTTGATATTACCGGGACGGAACAACAACTCGGCAAGCCCATCGGAGGCGATGTGCTGGAAGGAAAGAAAACATATTTATTATTGAATGCGCTTGAACGGGCGAAAGGAAACGAGAAAAAGATATTGCAAAAGGTTGTTGAGAAGAAGCAGTTGACGCGCGCGAGTATTCCGGTTGTGCTTGATATTTATCAGAACACAGGCGTCTTGCAACACGCTCGTGAGCAAGTAGAATTTTTCACACACAACGCGCAGAAGGCGTTGCATCGCCTGAAACCGACGAACGCAAGGACAATGCTTTCTTTGCTTGCACAACAACTTCTCGAACGGAATACGTAAGAAGGATGGTCGAACGCGAAGTTACAATACGGAACCGGGCAGGGTTGCATACTCGTCCTGCGGCATCGCTGGTAAAGACAGCGGCAAAGTTCAAATCGGAATTTACTATTTGTAAAGATGGAATGGATATCAACGGCAAAAGCATTATCGGCGTGATGACACTCGCGGCGGAATGCGGTTCGAAACTGACGCTTCAATTCGATGGCGCCGACGAGAACGAAGCCCTTGCCGCCGTTGCCGATTTGTTTGAACGGGGATTCGATGAAGAGCTTGGCGCTTAGTGGTTATGAACATTATTCCCGAACTTATCAAGTAAACGAACGATGCAGAAAAACGAAACTATACTGAAGGGAATCGCCGCCGCGCCGGGTATTGCCATCGGTCGCGCGTATTTATTCAGAAAAGAACAGCCGCGGGTTGATGAGCGAACGCTCGCTCAGGATGATATTCCTTCCGAACTTGAACGGCTCGATAAAGCGATTGCCAAATCAGAAAAGGAATTGTTCAAGATTCTTGCCTTTGCCGAGCAGAAGTTAGGAGATGCGAAAGCAAAAATCTTCGAGGCGCAGGTGATGATTCTTCAGGATGAGTATTTGCTCGATGCAATCAAGAAACGGATCTGCTCGGAGATGAAGAATGCTGAGTTTATTGTGAGCGGGGAATTCCAGAAATATGCAGATATGATGCTTGCCGCGCGGACAGAGTACATGCACGAACGCGCCCATGACGTTGAAGATTTGAAAAACAGGATTGTCAGGAATCTCCAGCAAGTACGATTACTTTCAAAGTTGGACGGCTCGCCTATTGTTATTGCACATACACTGACTCCTGCCGATACAATGGTTCTCAGCCGGAACAATATTCTCGCGTACGGAACCGACCATGGCGGAGTGACATCGCACGCGGCGCTGATTTCCCGCGCACTGAAAATTCCGGCTGTCGTTGGAGTGAACGGTTTGAGCATCACCGTTCAACCGGACGACATGTTGATTCTTGACGGGTACGACGGAACCGTTATTCTGCATCCGACGCAGGAACGCATCAAAGAATATGAACTGAGGCGCGAACGGTTCCTGCAATTCGAGGAACAACTTTCATCGTTGAAAGATTTACCTGCTGTCACGCTCGACGGAAAATCTATAGAACTTTCAGCCAATATCGAATTGCCGGAAGAAATTGATTATGTCGTGATGCAGGGTTCGCAGGGAGTCGGGTTGTACCGGAGCGAAACATTGTTGCTCAATCGTGATGACATTCCGACGGAAGAAGAGCAGTATCAGGCATATAAAACAATTGCGGACAGAATGTATCCCCAGCGCGTTATCATGCGCACGTTCGATGTCGGCGGTGACAAACTTATTCCCGACATGACGGAAGAACGAAATCCGTTTCTCGGCTGGCGCGGTATCCGCATGATGCTGGATTATCCCGACTTCTTCAAAGCACAACTCCGGGCGATGTTGCGTGCAAGTCAGAAAAATAATGTAGCAATTATGTTCCCGATGATTACGACGGTACAGGAAGTCCGGAAATCCATCAGCCATCTTAATGATGCGAAAGAGGATTTGCGGAAGAGCGGCATCAAGTTCGATGAGAATATCGAAGTCGGTGTGATGATTGAAGTTCCGTCTGCGGCGCTCATGGCAGGCGTCATCGCGTCGGAAGTAAAATTCTTCAGCATTGGAACGAACGATTTGACGCAGTACATGCTTGCCGTTGACCGCGGGAATAATTTTGTTTCGTACATGTATCATGAACTCGAACCGGCGGTGCTTCACACGATAAAATTTGTCGTCGAGAACGGGCACCGGAAAAAAGTGTGGGTCGGGGTGTGCGGCGAAATGGCGAGCAACCCGCTTGCTGTTCCTGCTCTGCTCGGCATCGGGATTGATGAACTGAGCGTTGTCCCTTCGATGCTTCCAGAAATTAAGAAGATTATTCGTTCCCTGAACTATGCGGAATGTCAGAAACTTGCACACACAATTCTTTCGTTTGCGACGCGACAGGAAGTAGAAGCATGTTTGGAAAATTTCATGAAGAAAAACTGTCCCGATATTCCTTTGGCGGGGAATTCGGCGGTGTGATACAAACGGTTTTTTCTCAGGCGCGTATTGACGAAATTTGCACAGGCTGATTGAACAATTCGGGAACGATGTTCGAAACAGTCTTTTTACTGATACTCACTAATTGAAAATGAAATTACCATGAATAACTTGAACGAATCACATATTCACCTTTATGACCCCTCCAACATGCGAAAACTGTTGGTGGATTTTTCCAAACAAGTAGAAGAAGCGGTAGCGATGAGCGAGCAATATGTTGCGCCGTACCGGGTACGAGCGCTGAACAATATCATCCTCACCGGGTTGGGCGGTTCCGCCATCGGCGGAGACTTGCTTCGCTCGTTCACGGCGAGCGAACTTGAACTTCCGTTTATCGTCAACCGGCATTACACGCTTCCTGCGTACATTGACCAGCGGAGTTTTGTGATTGTTGCAAGTTACTCCGGCAATACGGAAGAAACAATCGCCGCGCATCTTGAAGCGACGCGCAGTAGGGCGAAAGTTCTTTGCATCAGCACGAACGGCGAGACGGAACAACTTGCAAAGAAGTATGGGCAACCGTATATCAAACTCCCGAACGGGTTGCCGCCGCGTGCCGCGCTCGGTTACTCGTTCTTTCCTCTCCTCATGGTTTTCAAGAAAATGAAGTTGATTGACTTTCCGAACAAGGATATCCGGGAAACGGTGAAACTGCTGGAAGAGAAAGCGAAGTTGTACAGTTCGCTCGACCGGAAGAAAAATCCGGCGCTCCGGCTTGCATACGAACTGAAGGATAAACTTCCGATTATCTACTCCTCGACCGAACGGTTCGATGCGGTGAACCTGCGCTGGCGCGGGCAACTTGCCGAGAATGCAAAGGTGCTGGCGTTCGGGCATGTGTTGCCGGAGATGAACCACAACGAACTTGTCGGATGGAATGTTTTGAAGAAGCACATGAAGACGATGACTGTCGTGTTTCTCCGCGATAAAGAAGACCACGCACGCGTTCAACTGCGGATGAAAATTATGAAAGAGATTGTCGGGAAGTACAGTCCGAACGTGATTGAAGTTTGGAGCGAGGGGGAGTCGCCGCTTGCCCGGATGTTCTCGCTCATCTATCTCGGCGACTGGATAAGTTTCTACCTCGCGATGCTGAACGAAGTTGACCCGACGCCGGTGAAGGTGATTGATTATCTCAAGAGCGAACTCTCGAAGGTTTGATACTCTATGCTTGTTTCTTGATGCTCGATTCTTGATGCAGGATGCTCGATAGAGAGTTACTGGTTACGGGTTTGGGGTTCGGGGTTTGATGAAAAAGAATTTTGAAGGAACATTTTCAATAATGAAGAAAGGGAAGTATGCCTGAAGAGATGGTGCGTACAGACAAAAACAATGGTGAAGGGAACGCCGACAATGCGGAATTAACGGTTCGCATTGCGGAGTTAGAAGCGAACAATGCGGAATTACAGAACCACATTGCCGAATTAACGTCTCACAATGCGGAGTTAGATGAACGCATTGCGGAATTAACGAAGCACAATGCGGAGTTAAACAAACGCAATGCGGAATTAAACTCTCACAATGCGGAATTAGACAAGCATAATGCGGAATTAACGAAGCACATTGCGGAATTAAATGAACACAATGCGGTATTAGAATCTCGCATTGCGGAGTTACAGAAGCAGATTGCCGAATTACATGGGAGAAAATCCTCACAAAAACTTAAAAATGAGCCGGAAAAGCACGAAAAACGAAATCCGGAGAGAACTGTAACACCGCAAACTGCTCAAACAAGGCGGTTTGTTCAGGAGAAGATGCTCGGAGACGACGTGTTGCGCAGTATGGGGTTGAAAATCGCTTTTGACCTGAGAAGGGAACAAATCATGCTCTTACTTCAGAAGTTGTATGAAAACGATATGGCGACCTTGAAGCAGTTGATGGAGTTGACCGGACTCCCGGAGGATACGTGTGTACGGCTCATCCGGCGGTTGACAGCGAAGGGTTGGATGCGTCGTATCGGTGGGCAGAAAATGGGGGGATACCGGTTGACCGATGAAGGGAGGAATTTGTTTGGAGAATGATGTAGGTTATTGGTTATAGGTTATGGGTTTTAGGTTTTAAGTTTAAGTTTCGTACGACACGTGAAAAAGAAGAAATATAAAAATATACAACCGGATAGCGGAAGGATTGCTGAGCGGGAAGTTGTGTACCTGAGCGATGGAACATCTCTTTCGGTGAAACTTTTTGGGGAGGGTGATTTGCTGACTCTCCGTGATGCGAGCGTTTGGGCGACAACGTTTTTGGGGAAGAATGTTACGACGTCGAATATTTCGTACCTTGTTCAGTACGGAAAAATTCCAAAGTACGGCTCGAACGGAACAACGTTGGTCAGCAAGGATGATTTGACAACGTATTACAATTCTTTTTATGGGAAGAGAGAAATCGAATGGAAGAAGCAACTTGGGGATGATATTGATTGGCGGCTTTCGTTCGATTATCTGAAAGAAGCAGACACAACAAAACATGTTCACCGGTTGCACCCGTACAAAGGGAAGTTCATACCACAGTTAGTTGAATATTTTTTAGACAGCCACACAGATGAATTCAAGAAAAAAACGTTCTTCAGGGCAGGCGATATAATTCTTGACCCTTTTTGCGGGAGCGGGACAACGTTGGTTCAAGCAAGCGAACTTGGAATGAATGCAATCGGGATTGATATTTCTTCATTCAATGCTTTGATCAGCAATGTGAAGGTCGGCAAGTATGATTTTGCTGACGTACAAAAGGAAATTGGGAACATCACGAAAGCGTTGAGAAAGTTTATTGCAGACTCAAATACCGTAAAGTTTGAAAGCGAGTTGATGGAAGAACTGAAACTGTTTAACAACAAGTATTTTCCTTCGCCTGAATTCAAGCGACGAGTGCAGCAGAAACAAGTTGATGAAGAATCTTTTGGAAATGAAAAGGAACGCGAATTCCTTCCCGTCTATAAACGTTTAGTGAAAAAATATGACATTCAACTCCATCAAATTGACAACAAGCGATTTTTAGGAAAATGGTATTTACAGCACATCAGGAACGAAATTGATTTTGTTTTCGGGCTTGTAAAAAAAATAAAAAACGTTAGCACGAAAAGTGTCGTAAGTGTTATTCTCAGCCGAACGATACGTTCATGCAGAGCAACCACGCACTCCGATTTGGCAACACTGCTTGAACCTATCTCAACAACATATTATTGCAGTAAGCATGGAAAAATTTGTAAGCCGCTATTCTCTATTCTAAGTTGGTGGGAACGATACTGCAAGGATACTATTGCAAGATTAGCAACGTTCAAGAGCCTAAGAACGGATACTTCTCAGTATTGTCTTACCGGTGATTCGCGAGAGATTGATATTTTTTCTGAGTTAGAGAAACGTTATCCTGAATTTGCAAAGAAGGCGAAGAAGCAAAAAATACAAGGAATATTCTCGAGTCCACCGTATGTCGGGTTGATTGATTACCATGAGCAACATGCTTACGCTTATGATTTGTTTGGCTTCAAGCGAAGTGATGAATCGGAGATTGGACCTCTTTACAAAGGGAACGGAAGAGAAGCGCGTGACTCTTATGTTCAAGGAATAGCGGATGTACTGAATAACTGCAAGAAATATCTTGCAAAAGATTTCAGTATTTTTCTCGTTGCAAATGACAAGAACAATCTTTATCCGTTGATTGCAGAGAAAGCAGGGTTACACATCGTTCAACAATTTAAACGCCCGGTGTTGAATAGGACGGAGAAGGATAAAGGGGCGTATTCGGAGAGTATATTTTTAATGAAAAAATAAAATGAAAACACAAATTAATGAAGAAGTTCGACTACGAGTTAAGGGGTATCTTGAAGGATTTGTTGACGGCCAAATAAAGTCTTTCAACTTAGGTGATCTCCAACCGGAAGATATAAGACCACCGAGAGAACTTGACAAAAGGGGGAAACTAAAACCTTTTCATGAGGTAATTTTACCTCATGGCGTATTATTAATAAACGAATTTGAGCGATCCTTTTCCACAGCATTAGGAAGTTCTTTTGAAGAAGTTGCTTTTCAAATTGCTAAATCTAAATATCCTATCGCTGAAAGGGCAAAAAGAAATGAAGGTGAAATACCTGAGGATGCCCTTGAAAAAATTGATAGCCTTAAAGGCAGGTTATCAATAAATAAAACGAGGTTTTCAGATGCACTAAACGAAGTGAAATTGTCTAATGGGAATATGATTAAAATAAAAAAAGTAATTTCAGATTTATTCTTTGAAACTACTTCTAATGAAGAATTCCATTTTGAAATGAAAACAGCAAAGCCCAACAGCGGGCAATGCGAAACATATAATGAAAAAGCACTAAAGATTCATCTGCTCAGAGAGTCAACAAAACGAAAAATATATACTTTTTTTACATTTGCTTACAATCCATATGGACAAAAAAGGGAGGAGTATAAACATCCTTATCCACATGCTTACTGCGATTTCGAACAATCAATTCTTATAGGGCAAGAATTTTGGGATTTCATTGGAGGCGAAGGAACATATTACGAAGTATTAGATATTTATAGAGAAGTGGGAAAAGAAAAGGGTCCTGAAATTATAGAAAAATTGATCTATAGGAGATAGTTGTTCAAGGGACCTTTTAGAGACTTTTTCAGTTGTAGAGTTCACAATCAAAAAGGAATTCCATGAAAAAATCAGAAAGAATAATTTACTCACTCACTGTTGAAGACGTGCAAAATGTTGCAGAAGAAGTTCTTGGGAGAACCTTAACGACCAAAGAAATTTCTTGTGTTGAAGAATCGGTCGGTGATTCGATTGATTGGTTTGGTGTGATTGAAGAAGCGATTCATAAGCATATAAAAATCGAAGACGAGGAATAAATTTCCTTCGTGTGTGCGGGTCTGGTGACCCGCTACTACGTTTCGATGTGAATCTATCACTCGTTTGCTTGTGAGTGTCTGGGGCAATTCCTATCTTATGTTGGAACAAAAGAGATATGAAATCAAAAAACAACTCACCGTCATGCCGAACTTGTTTCGGCATCTATTACGCTATTGATAGACGCTGAAACACCCGCCTGCTCAACAAGTCGAGTCTTCGACCGGACGGGCAGGAGTTCATGGTGACGATACATCTTTATGAAGAAGAGTTATGTTTATATTCTTTCCAACTACACACGTTCAACACTCTACATTGGTGTGACAAGTAACCTTGGGCTGCGATTGCAACAACATCAGGAAGGCGGTTCTGAGTTTACGAAGAAGTATCATGTGAAGTATCTTCTTTACTTTGAGGAGTTTGCAAACATCCAGGATGCGATTGCGCGTGAGAAGCAGTTAAAGAATTGGCATCGTGATTGGAAATTGAATTTGATTAAATCCGTGAATCCTGAGTTGAAGGATTTATCTAAGGATATTCCGTGGTTTTGACGTGGAATAGATGCCGAAACAAGTTCGGCATGACGGGATTT
>JACREZ010000037.1 GCA_016212665.1 Ignavibacteriota bacterium | reverse complement strand
TTTTTATATTTTTTCATTGGCGTATCTCCTTAGGTTATTAAGTTGTAGTGAATTTATTTTCCTAAGATACAGATACGCCGCTTTTTTTTCAATCTGGTTTTTCTACCCTAAATATTTACACACCTTTTGAATATAACTCAAGAAAGTTACAAAAAAATCAAATAAAACTATTGCTATTCACTCCATTTTTTCCGATAATCTGTCACTTTTGCTCACATAACTTCAGGTGTTTTATGAAAAAAACCGCGCTCTCATTACATCAACGTTGCATGTTCTTTATTGTGTTGTTCGTGGTTGGTCTGTCAAGTGTTCGGTCACAAAGTATTGTGCAGACAATCGAACTACCAAACGCAACTACATGGAATTCATCGTATGGTTTAGCCTCGGATGGATTCTCGTTGTTCATTACCAACACTTCAAGTTCCGGAAGAATGTATTCGCTCGATTTCGACGGTGTGATAAAAGACAGTGTTAGTACATCGCTCGGTTCAAGTCAAGGCTTAGCATTCGACGGGACAAATTTTTTCTATGTGCGTCGCTACACTTCGTTTTGTACTGTGATAAAAATTACTCCCACAGGAAGTGTGATTGATTCGATGCGATTGAATAGCCCGACTCGGTATCTCGGAGGCGCGGCATGGGATGGAACGCATCTCTGGATTTCTCAATACTATCCGAATCCGGGAAAGTTGTATAAAATTGATTGGTCAACGAAAACATTTGTTGATAGCATTCCAACAATCGGTGACCAACCACAGGGTGTTGCATGGGATGGCAGATACTTGTATTACGCGATGGATATTTTTTCTACGGAACCGAATTCAAATTTGATTTATGTTGTTGACCCCGCAACGAAAGATACGGTCAAAACGATTCCGATGCCGGAACCGAAAACAACCGATTCCAATCCGACGGGATTGACATTTGATGGAACGTATCTCTGGCTGATTGCAAGAAAAGTCGGTAGCGCAAATCCGAAAGTGTTATACAAATATGACCTCGGCGGCGGCGGAACTCCGGTTATCAATGTTCCCGTGAAGACACATGACTTCGGATGGATAACGCTCGGCGACACAGCAGATTGGCAAGCGGAAATTCAAAGTACGGGAACAGATACTCTCATCTTAGATAGTGCGAGCGTCCTCTATTCATCCAACTATGCAATTGAATTTTCACAGCCGACTCCTGTTCCGAACGGGCAATCATATTTTTTGAAAATTAAATTCTTTCCATCCGCGTTCGGTTCGGATACTGCACAAGTAATTCTCTATCACAACGATATAACGAAACCTGCGCAGGTGCTTCGTCTTTCAGGGAGCGGGCAATATACGACCGGCTACATTTCCGCGCCTTCGTTGCTTGATTACGGAACAAGAAGAATCAATAGTACGAATACGTATCAAGTCGTTATTGAAAATCAGGGAGCGATGCCTCTGACAATTTCATCTGCATCGTTCGGTACATCTGATTTTTATTTTGATGCCGGAACATTTCCTGTGAGTATCAACGGAGTCAGTTCGAAGAAATTCCAATTGTGGTTCAAGCCATCCATTGCCATGACAATTGTTGATACGCTTCGCTTGTTCAGCGACGCATGGAATGAAACGGAAACAAGAATTGTGCTGACGGGGAGCGGTGATGCAAGCACCTATCCGATTGCAACACCGTTATGGAATACGACAATCCCGAATCACCCAATTTCCAACACATCAAGAAATGTGAAAGCGGTTCGTTCCATCAACGATATTACCGGCGATGGAAAAGCGGACGTGATTGTTTCGACAGAAAATTACTGGACGATGGCGCTGAACGGAAATTCATCAGTGAACAATGATTCGCTCTGGGCATTCACGACCTACATCTCAAGTTACAGCGCAGGTTCCATTGGAACCACGGGTGATTATTCTTACCAGAAAGCGCTCGCGATTGCAAGCGATTTGAACAGCGACGGGTTCAACGACGTGGTGATTGGAACAGGAGGAGGCAACGAACATGTCTATGCAATCAACGGAAAAACCGGGGCGATGCTCTGGACGTTCGGCACCGACCATCCTGATAGTTTCGGTCTCGGTGATTTTACCGGAGTTGATGTGAAGAAAGATTTCAATAACGATGGAATTCCTGACGTCCTCGCCGCGGCAAGCGCAACACAATCCGGTGGAGTGGACGGAAGAAGAACCGCGTATTTGTTCGATGGTTCGAACGGAAATATTTTGTGGACAGCGTTTCTTGGCGGCTTCACACACGGCGTGGCTTCGATTGATGACATTAACAACGACGGTAAACCCGATGCGATTGTCACGATTGGCGAGCCGGTGTATTCTGCCCGCGCACTCAACGGAGCAAATGGCGGAACATTGTGGACGTACACTTTTGCTTCATCATCGGGCGGCGCGAAAGAAGTAATCATACTTCCAACGCAAGGTGCAAATCCCGATGTCGTCATTGGCGCGTTCTGGGGACCGGTTGCCCGGTTAAAAGGCGCAACAGGAGAATTGGTGTGGAGTGTTACGACCGATGGTTTACCGAACGGCGGTGTAACACAGTTTGCTTTAGTGAACGATGTAACGGGAGATGGCATCAGTGAAATTGCTGTTTCATTGCTTGGAGGCGGAGCGAAATGTTTGAACAGCGAAAACGGAAATACACTCTGGCATCTTCCCACCGGTAACACGATGGGCATTGCCAGCATGTCCGATCTTGATGGCGACAGTGTTGATGAAGTGATAATCGCGTCTCAATATTCGGGGACGTACATCGTTTCGGGGGATAGCGGACAGACACTTGGAGAATATACGTTCGGAGGTTCGACACAAACACGAGAAGTTTCATTCGTACCTGATATGGATGACAATGCAAGTCTTGAAATTATTGCCGGCTCGAATCAGGGAAATGTTGTGTTGCTTTCCGGTGGAACTACGATAACGCCACCACCACCACCGCCACCACAAGTAACAGATACGGTTTCATTCTCAGCCCGATGGAATGTAATTTCACTTCCGGTACAACGAACGAATAAACAAATTCTCGAAGCATATCCTTCTGCAATTCTGGGGACAACATTTTTCTATCAGGGAGGTTACACAGCAACAGATTCATTCCAATACGGACGAGGATATTGGACGAAATTTCAAACCGATACTTTTCATACAGTCACCGGTCAGCCGATTGACTCGCTCACTGTTTCTGTTGCTGAAGGTTGGAACATCATTGGTTCCATCAGTGAACAAATTTCTGTTGATTCAATCTCCAGCACTCCACCCGGCATGGTAACAACAAATTTCTTCGGATACGATGCGGGATATTTTTCAACAAATGAAATTGAGCCGGGAAAAGGGTATTGGGTGAAAGTCAATTCGAATGGAACGCTTACTCTTTCGTCATTGGTCAATAGTTCCGCCAAAGGCGGATCATTAGTAGATAAGCTAAAAATTGTACCAACATCCGAATTACCCCCTCCGCCGCCTGAAGGCCACGGCAATATCGAACCTCAAACCTCGAACCTGAAACCTGAAACCTTCAGATTAGAGCAAAACTATCCCAACCCCTTCAACCCGTCAACCATTATCCGTTATCAATTACCTGTTGATTCTTGGGTGACGTTGAAAGTGTATAATGTGCTTGGTGAAGAAGTAGCAACTCTCGTTCAGGAGTTCCATGTTGCCGGGTTCAAGTTTGTCGAGTGGGATGCTTCAGGTTTGTCAAGTGGGATATATATGTATAAAATGAAGGCGGGAAAATTTCAACAGATAAGGAAACTGATTCTCTTGAAATAAATATAATGCAGGAACGTATTTTCAAGCCGATTCGGAATTCCGGGTCGGCTTTTTCTTTTGTTCTTGAATGAAAGGGAAAACGACCTACATGATTATGGGGTGTTATTGCAGACGGAAAGTCCGTATTTTCCTTCCATCATTTCTTTGTCTGCCATAGCGTATCCAACAACTGTGGCTGACTTGTTCTTTTTTGTTTTCCCTGATTATCCATTACAAAAAGGAATTTCCATGTTTATCGTTTCAAGAATCTCTTTGTCAATTGCTCTCCCGGCAATGGCGACACTTCTCTTTTCTTTTTCTTTATTCACACAAATACCCGGCGACGAAAAATGGTCGGACGAGTTTGGCTATATCGGAACAAATAATACTGTGTTGTCAGTAGCCGGAACTGACAACGCATTATACATCGGTGGAGATTTTACTCAAGCCGGAGGCAACACTGCAAATTGTATCGCCAAATGGAACGGAAGAATGTTTGCAGAAGTTGGCGGAGGAACAAGCGGCGGGATGTTACCCGTGTATGGGAATCCATCAAAAGTGAAAACGATACTCGTGAATGGAAATGATTTGTACATCGGTGGAAATTTTCGTGAAGCGGGTGGAGTTACCGTGAACGGAATCGCGAAGTGGAATGGCTCTTCATGGTCGGCGCTCGGAAGCGGTACAGACGGAATGGTGTTGGCGTTGAAACGCTCCGGCGATTGGTTGTATGTCGGGGGAACATTTACAATTGCAGGCGGCTTGCCGGCGAATCATATTGCGCGGTATAATATTGTTACCAATGTGTGGGATACGCTGGGAAGTGGAATGAATCAGGCGCCGAGTGGTGGAATCAATACAATGGCTATCGTTGGGGAAAATATTTTTGTGGGAGGATTATTCGACTCAGCCGGACACCAACCTGCGAAGAATGTCGCTGTGTGGAATGGCTCAACGTGGAGTCAGGTTGGTTTAGGATTAGAAATCGGTGAGAACGGATGGGCTGAAGTGGCAGATCTGGAGGTAATCAATGGAGTGTTGTATGCGACAGGCAACTTTCTTTTTTCCGGTGGCGCCGGAGGTGTGAGAGTGAATCATTTCGCACGTTTTGTTGGTGGTGAATGGTCTCCAATCGGTACAGGATTAAGTTTGGCTGGAAGCGACATGGAAGTTACCGGAGACAATGTCTTTTTGAGCGGTGTTTTTGACACTGTGAATGGAAATTATATCCACCGCATTGCAAAATGGAATTATGTTACTGACCAATGGTCGGGTATCGGAGGTGAATCCTTCGATGTTGCACCAACCAAACTATTTTCAACCAATGACAACTTATATGCTGTCGGTGGGTTTGTACTTTCTCAGAGTAGTTTTCATTTTCGTATCGCCCGATGGAACTATACTGACCATTCATGGAACGCTCTCGGAAAAGGGTTGGATTACAATGTCTTTGCGATGGGATTCAATCCTGCTGAAACGGAATTATATGTTGGTGGCGGATTTGGATTTCCCGGCGGCGTTCGTACAACAGCGATTACAAAATATTCAAACGGGAAATGGGATTCACTCTGGAGCGGAGTAAGAAATCAGGTGTTCGCGGTTGCCTCGACGAATGAGGATGTATTCGTTGCCGGTACTTTATTATCTGCGGGAGGAAATCCTGTAAATAATATTGCGCGTTGGAATTATGCAACACAGACTTGGAATCCGATGGGAAGCGGATTAACCGGTGGCTGGGGAACGAGACTGGGACTTGCAGTTCGCGGCAATGAAGTATTTGTCGGAGGAAATTTTACATCTGCTGGTGGAGTTGCAGTTAACTCAATTGCAAAATGGTCGCCTACCGGTGGGTGGTCGGCGCTTGGAAGCGGTTTGAATGGAAGAGTAAATGCAATTGCTGTGACGGATTCCTTCGTCTATGTCGGAGGAGAATTTACAACCGCAGGCGGCGCTCCGGCAAATTATGTTGCTCGTTGGAATGGAACGACATGGTCTGCGCTTGGAAGTGGAACCGATTATCAGGTCTTTGCACTTGCTGTGAATGGAAACGAAGTATTCGTTGGAGGAGAATTTGAGAATGCCGGAGGAGTGAGCGCGAAAAATATCGCGAAGTGGAACAGTCTTACTCAAACCTGGTCAGCGCTTGGTTCTGGAGTGAATTATTATGGAGGTGGTTTTGTCGGGACAATCGCCACGAAAAATAACACAGTCTATGCAGGCGGATTTTTTAATATTGCAGGAAGTGATACAGTCAGTAACATTGCGATGTGGAATGATTCATCGCAAACATGGTCTGCGCTCGGAAGCGGAGTTGATAATGAAGTCCGTGCGCTGGCATTGAACAATCTGGGTGAGTTGTATGTCGGAGGGTTGTTCCAGATAGCAGGAGGAAAGCCCGCGTATTATTTTTCCATATGGAACGGAATGACGGCACATGCACCGAATGCACCGCTCCCCGTGAATCCATCGAACGATACAACGTGTGTTTCGCTCGCTCCTACATTTCTATGGAATAGTTCGCAAGGGGCAACTTCATACCGGATTCAGATTTCAACCGATTCAACATTTGCAGTCGTTACTGTTGATTCAAACAACATCACGACAACGTCTCTCACTGTTTCCGGTTTGTTACCGACGACAAAATATTTTTGGAGAGTGAATGCTTCAAATACAAGTGGTTCAAGTAGTTGGTCAGCAACATTACACTTTACAACCCGCTCAGGTGTGTTGAGTTCTCCTTCACAATTACTCCCGGAAAACGGAAGAACAGGACTTCCCAATTCGATTCGATTGTATTGGGACCAACCCTGCAACGCCCCGACATTTATCTTGCAGGTTGCTTATGATTCATTATTCTCCAATATGATTTTCAGTTGCGGTGGAATTAACAGGACATGGTATGACTTTACAGAATTATTGAACGGTACATGGCATTACTGGAGATTGCGTTCCGTGAACGGAAGCGATACGTCATCATGGTCGGGAATATGGAAATTCAAAACGTGGGGCGGCGAACCGTACACACCGACTCTTGCAAGTCCCGGCAATGATTCAACATGTGTTTCACTCAATCCTGTATTGCGATGGAATGCGGCTCCCGGCGCTTCGTATTACAGGTTGCAAGTTTCCACAGATTCACTTTTTGTTTCCATCATGTTTGATTCAAACAATATTGTGCAAACTTCAAAAACAATTCTTGGGTTGCTGGCAACAACAACGTATTATTGGCGCGTGAAGGGAACGAATGATTACGGTACAAGCGAGTGGTCAACAACATATCGTTTTACAACAAGAGAAGGGACGCTCTTAACGCCGGCACTTACAAATCCTTCGAACGGCGCGATGAATGTTCCTGTTGCCACAACGTTAACTTGGCAACGACCATGCGGCGTCACTTCATTTATTCTTCAGGTTGGATATGATAGTGCGTTTACCAGTGTTTTGTTTAACAGTGGAGTTACCGCTTCAACGAAAGATTTGTTTGAATTGCCAACTGCAACATGGCATTACTGGAGACTTCGTTCTGTGAGCGGAAGCGATACATCGGCTTGGTCATCAACATGGAAATTCAGAACTATCGGGGGAGAAGTAACTGTAACAGTAACCATGAACGAACGATGGAATCTTATTTCTGTACCTTTAACTGTTTCGGATTATCGGCGTAGCAACCTGTTTCCGTCTGCAACTTCTTCGGCTTTTGCTTACACGGGAAGCGGATATGCTGTTGCTGAAACACTTCGTAACGGAAAAGGATATTGGTTGAAGTTCGCTTCATCGGGAAGTGTCAATCTTACCGGTGTTGCACGTTCGGTTGATACATTCAATGTTGCTGAGGGATGGAATTTGATTGGTTCTATCAGTTCGCCGTTTGCAGTAAAGTATCTCTCTCCGATTCCTTCTGTATTATTTACGTCCGGAGTGTACGAATATAATCGGGGTTATGAACTTACAGACACCATCAAGCCGGGGAAAGGATATTGGGTACACGCCAATCAAACAGGAAAATTGGTTTTGTCATTAGTTGCTAGTCAATCGTCATTAGGTAAACTTAATATCATTAGTAAGCATGAACTTCCACCTCCGCCGCCTGAAGGCGACGGCAATATCGAACCCCAAACCTCGAACCTGAAACCTGAAACTTTCATGTTAGAGCAAAACTATCCCAATCCCTTCAACCCGTCAACCATTATCCGTTATCAGTTGCCGGTTGATTCGTGGGTGACGTTGAAAGTGTATAATGTGCTTGGAGAGGAAGTGGCTAAGCTTGCTGATGGTTTACAGGTGAGCGGTTTCAGGTTTATTGAGTGGGATGCTTCCGGTTTGTCAAGCGGGATGTATATGTATCGAATGACAGCAGGGAAATTTCAACAGACGAGGAAACTGATTCTCTTGAAGTAATGTAGAGTAATGTTTGAATAATGCAGATGGTTTTCCGTCGGCATGTTTCTTTTTAAGAGAGGGAGTTTTTTCTTAGTTTGTAGCGTTTCATGTTGCAAACCGAATTATTTGAACTACGAAAGAATGAACGAAACTTAGTTCTCCTTGAAACCGTTGTACGGGACGTGGAGAATACCAAGTCGCTTCTCTTCGTCAACCCTGTTGAAATCATATCCACTTCTACTATCAGTGAACTTCCATCCATGTTTGAGAAGATGGAGAACGCGCTTCGACGAGGTTATTATCTCGCCGGCTTCGTTACGTATGAATGTGGATTTCATTTTTTAGAACTGCCAAACGTCGAACACTCTCACACACCGATTGTTTGGTTTGGAGTGTATGAAGATCCCACATCGTTCCTTAGCTCACCGCTCACCGCTCACCACTCACCGCTGACGATTCACGATTCACGATTCACGATTCACAAAACAAATGAACCGGCAACGTTAGAAGACTATTCTCCAAAGATTGAGAAAATCAAATGGCATATTCAGGAGGGAGATGTGTATCAAATCAACTACACTGGGAGAGTGAAGTTTGATGTTGAAGAAGATGCTGTTTCGTTGTACGAATCGTTGAAGCAAAAGCAACGGGTGAGTTATGCTTCATTTATTAAAACGGAACAACAAACGATTCTCAGTTTGTCCCCCGAATTATTTTTCAGACGCCAAGGAAATCGAATCGCGGTCAGGCCGATGAAAGGGACAGTGAAGCGCGGACGAACAACGAAAGAAGATGCTGAGTTGGTTGAGTGGTTGAAGAACGATGAGAAAAGTCAGGCAGAGAACGTGATGATTGTTGATGTACTGAGGAATGATTTGGGGAAGATATCGAAGCAAGGAAGTGTTCGGACGACTTCGCTGTTTGATGTGGAGAAATATGATACGCTGTTTCAGATGGTTTCTAATGTTGAAGCGGAGTTGCGCGATGATGTACGTTACTATGAATTATTCAAGGCGATGTTCCCGAGCGGCTCGGTGACGGGTGCGCCGAAACGTCGTGCGGTCGAACTCATTCATGAACTTGAAGAATCTCCGAGAGGAATTTACACCGGTGCGATTGGTTTCATCTCTCCGAAAAAGGAAGCGGTGTTTAATGTGGCGATACGGACTGTGGTACTTGAAACAAATCCGATTGACTGTCATTCTGAATCCGCTTTAGCGGATGAAGAATCCCGACCGTCTATAACAATCGAAGATTCTTTGCCCCGACAAGTTAGCAGTCAGAATGACAAATTGGTTCAAGGGACAATGGGAACGGGGGGAGGAATTGTTTGGGATTCAAACGCGGAGAGTGAGTTCAACGAGTGTAAGTTAAAAGCAAAGTTCCTTACAATTCCTTTCGAAAAATTCAGGTTGATTGAGACAGTTTTGTGGAAAGATGGTTTTCCGTTGCTTGAGAAGCATCTCAGTCGTCTTCGTGACTCTGCTGAGTATTTTCAGTTTAGATATGATGAAGAAGAAATTCGAGAGAGGTTTCAGGTTTCAGGTTCGGGGTTTCAGAAATTACAGAGTTACAAAGTCCGCTTATTGGTAAGTCGTTCGGGGGAGATTGAGATTGAAAGTTCTATCATTCAGATTGAAACATCAAACAATAACGTTGTGGCGATTGCTTTTGAGCGTACGAATTCTGCTGATAGGTTCCTCTTTCACAAAACCACGAACAGAACAACATACGACAAGTGGTTTGAGAAAGCGAAGGATGAAGGGCTTGCCGATCTCATTTTCCTCAATGAAAAGAATGAAGTGACGGAAGGATGTATCAGCAACGTGTTCATTAAAAAAGGAGATGTATTGTATACTCCTCCAATCGAGTGTGGATTGCTGAACGGAGTGTATCGTCAGTACTTGCTTGAGAAGTTACCAAATGTAACAGAACGAGTATTGTTTGTTGAAGATTTGAAACGGGCAGATTCCATTTACATCTCCAACGCTATTCGGGGGTTGAGGGAGGTGCATCTAACAGAGAGAGTTGAGCGAACGAGTGAGACAAAGATTAAGGCTAGCACATGAAATCAATTGAAGAAAGCGTCGTAGCATCAATGGATGGTTCTGCTCAAGAACTTTTTCCATTCTTACCATATATTTTACAAGACCTTTGGGAAATTGGCGCTGACCCTGAAACTATCATAAAATTAATTGGGAAACATTTTACAACATGTAATCTTTTACGTGTTCTAGATTTAGGCTGTGGGAAAGGTGCGGTTTCTATAAAAGTAGCACACAGGTTGGGTTGTCAATGCTATGGAATTGACGCAATACCTGAGTTTATTGTGGAGGCAAAGAATAAAGCAAAAGAATATCGGGTTGAACATCTCTGTAGATTTGAAGTTGGAGATATCAGAGAAAAAATAAATACGTTACCGGTTTTTGACATTATAATTCTTGGCGCTATCGGACCTGTCATTGGAGATTATCATACTACATTGACAACAATTTCAACATGCCTTAGTGATTTTGGAATTATTATTATTGATGATGGCTATATTGATGGTCAAAGCGATTACAAACACCCGGTGATGCTAAAAAAGGAAGAAATACTCAAACAGATTGATGTATCCAACATGCACGTAATAGATGAAGTCATCAGCAAGAATGAGGATGTAAAAAATTCTGATGGCATTATTTTCGAAAATTTGAAGAAACGTTGTCTGGAATTAATTGATATTTATCCCGACAAAAAGAAATTATTCGAAAACTATATTAAAGAACAAGAAGAAGAAAACGAGGTTCTTGAAAACAAAGTAATATGTACTACGATGGTAATAGCAAGAAAATGATATCAATGGGTCGCTGTATCGTCCAGTGATATATACTCTGCACTCTTAGTTGCTTCGGGCTATGCTGCATTTCACCTCCTTCGCTACGTTGAAATCGTCATAGATGGTCAGAACGGTAGTTTACAACAGAGACGCGGAGTCACAAAGAAAATACAATACAGGTTTTTTGAATGAGCCAAACTCTGTAACTTGATACGCCATCCTTTCACTCCTGAGAAGAATCTTTCACCCCTGATAAATACCATGTGCTTTTCGCGCGTGACCTACCAAATTCTCCGAGAAACACAATACCAAATTCATTCATGTGGCATAACCCTTGTCTTTTCATAACCAAACAACTGTGTCTCAAACCATTTGAGGTGCGTTATGAAAACGTTCACTTATTTTTTAGTAATAGTCGTTTTCCTGACCCTCACATCTGCAATAAGCAGAGGACAGGAGACCATTGAAGGTATCTATGCAATCTTTAGTGGTGACCAAAAGATCGAGACGGACGAATACGAAGTAGTCCAGGGCGAAAGTTATAGCGACGACATTCGATCTGTCGGAGCGAAAGAAGAACGACGAGTAGCCAAGATAATCTATCAGAACAGTTCGTTGGAAAGTTATGAGCAAACGCTGAACGGTTTTCCGTCGTGGCGTGCGAGCAACGATAATAAGTTCTTCAAGTTGTACGAGAAAGAAGCGATGGTCGGAATGTTTCCGGTAGAAGAAGCGATATATTTTCTCGACCCGAATATGTACACGCAATATTGGTTTCTCATTCAGGTATATGAGCAGCAAAAGAAAGAAAAACTTCGCCTGAATGTTGCTGTGCCTCAGATGCAGGATTTCATTTATGTAGATATCGAACGACATGGTTCGGACGAAATCAAATCAGGTGAAAAAGCAGTAAACGCGACACATTATCGAATTGGAATCGGCAAGAAAGAAGTCGCGAACTGTTGGGTTGAGAACGGAAAAATCATCGGCATGTATCTCGCAACGAAAAATGTGTATGTAACAGATGCAAGCAACGACAAGTTGCTTGAACAACTGAAACGAATAGTCAATCGAGCAATGTAAGAAAGGAACACATGGCATCAGTCCGTGGAAATGTGAAAATAGATGTTCAGACCTGTAAAGGCTGTGAACTGTGCGTCGAAGCCTGTCCGCAGGAAAGTCTGAAAATGTCGAAAGAAATAAATGTCAAAGGATATCACTACGCCGTGCTGGTGCAGGATAACTGCACCGGTTGTGTGAACTGCGCGCTTGTATGTCCGGATGCAGTCATCACTGTTTATCGAAGTACGAAGAAAGCAGGAAAGAAAGAAGTGCGGCAACCGATTGCAACGATTACCCATGTTGCAAAGGATATTCGTCTTACGGTTGATGCACTCCCTCAAGGAAGGATTGATATATGAGTGATACTCGATTAATGAAAGGAAACGAAGCGTTAGCAGAAGCCGCGATTCGTGCCGGTTGCAAAGCGTACTTTGGTTATCCCATCACTCCGCAATCGGAAGTGATTGAATATTTATCGGAAGTTGGACGAGAACGTGGAATGGTGGTCATGCAGGTTGAGAGCGAACTTGCGGCGATTAACATGGTGTATGGCGCCGCGGGCGCGGGCGTCCGTGCGATGACAACATCTTCAAGTCCCGGAATAAGTCTGATGCAGGAAGGACTTTCGTATATTGCATCTGCAGAGTTGCCGTGTCTTGTGGCAAACGTCAATCGCGGCGGTCCAGGACTTGGCACTATCCAACCGGCACAGGGTGATTATTTTCAGGCGACGAAGGGGGGCGGTCACGGAGATTATCATTTGATTGTTCTCGCTCCGGCAAGCGTTCAGGAAATGGCTGATTTTGTGTACGACGGATTTGATTTGGCTGATAAATATCGCAATCCTGTCATGATTCTTTCCGATGGAGCGCTCGGTCAGATGATGGAGAAGGTCGTGTTCAGAAAATACAATCCGTCAGAACATATTCCTGAAAAACCATGGGCGACAGTTGGAAAACCTCCAACTCGTGAACGGAACATCATTACGTCACTTCACATCCAATCGGAAAAAATGGAAGCCATCAACAAACATTTGCAAGCAAAGTATCAGTTCATTCGCGAAAATGAAGTGCGATATGAAAAATACGAAGCGGATGATGCAGAGATTCTTCTTGTCGCGTACGGGCTTTCGTCACGTATATGCAAGAAGGTGGTTGATTTGTCTCGCGCCAAAGGTTTGCCCGTCGGGTTGCTCAGACCGATTACGCTCTTCCCGTATCCGACAGAAATCTTACAAGAACTGAGTGAACAAATTCGCGGAATGTTGGTCGTGGAAATGAACTCCGGGCAAATGGTGGAAGATGTACGGCTTGCGGTCAACGGAAAAACTCCGGTTGAATTTTACGGACGCATGGGCGGAATCATTCCGACGGCAGAAGAAATTCTGGAAAAGGTAATTACGTACGGAAAGCGAGTTTCAGCATTTCATCAACAATCCGAAATTCACAATTCGCAATCCGCAATCATAAGAGAAGGAGCAGAAGCACGATGAACTATCAGGAAATCCCGGTAGATGGACTTGAATGTGTATGGGAAAAACCCGGCACGTTAACAGACACGAAGATGCACTATTGTCCCGGATGCGGGCATGGAGTTGTGCATAAAATCCTCATGGAAGTTGTACAGGAACTCGACATTCAAAGCGAAACGATTGGTGTTGCGCCGGTCGGATGTTCGGTCTTCGCATATCATTATATGAATGTTGATATGCAGGAAGCCGCACACGGACGCGCCGCCGCAGTCGCAACAGGAATCAAGCGAGTGTTGCCTGAGAAATATGTTTATTCATATCAAGGCGATGGAGACCTTGCGGCAATCGGAACAGCAGAGACAATTCACGCGGCAAATCGTGGAGAGAACATTCTCGTACTCTTCATCAACAATGCGATTTACGGAATGACCGGCGGGCAAATGGCGCCGACTACAATCCTCGGAATGAAAACAAGTACAACTCCTGAAGGACGAGAGACAGATACACAAGGGTTCCCGTTCAAGATAACTGAACTTCTTGCGATGCTTCCCGGTACATACTACGTTACGCGTCAAGCGGTGCATACGCCGAACGGTGTTCGCTCGTTTAAAAAAGCAGTGTTGAAAGCATTTCAAGCGCAGAAAGAAAAGAAAGGATACTGTTTGATTGAAGTCGTCTCGAATTGTCCGTCGGGATGGAAGATGACACCGCTCGAATCAAACAAGTGGATGGAATCGAACATGTTCCCGGTGTATCCCATCGGCGATTTGAAGGTTGATGGAAAATTGATTCAGCCGCGAAGCACGAACTGACACAAGAACATTTTTTACTTTTTAATTTTTCATTTTGAATTGATTATATGACACACGAAATATTATTTGCCGGTTTTGGCGGTCAGGGTGTTCTCTCAATGGGACAAACACTTGCGTATGCTTCTTTGTTAGAAGAGAAAGAAGTTTCATGGATGCCATCGTACGGACCGGAAATGCGGGGCGGAACTGCTAATTGCATTGTCATCGTCTCGAACAAACCGATTAGTTCACCCATCATAGCAAAGTTCGATGCCGTAGTTGCACTCAATCAGCCATCGCTCGATAAATTTGAGAAAGCGGTGAAGCCGAATGGTGTGTTGATTTATGATAGCGGAAACATTCTCATCCCTCCATCAAGAACAGATATAACAGTTGTTCCCGTCGCCGCAGAGTTTGAAGCATTGAAACTCGGCAACGTTCGCGTGCGAAACATGGTGATGCTTGGTGCGTTCCTCAGCGTGTGCGAAGTTGTTTCCGTTCATTCTGTTATGAAGGCATTGGCTGATGTATTGCCGGAACGGTATCACCACATGTTACCAATGAATCAGGCAGCGCTCGAAAAAGGAGAAGAATTAATAATTGAAGCGGCGACACCGTTAGTGTAGGAGAAAAGAACATGAATCATCCAATACAATGCGCACATAACTGCAAAGAGTTTTGCACCGCAATCGAAGCGGCAACGCAACGGGAGAAAGATGCAATTCTTCAGTATGGTGCGCTTCGCGACCAATGTGATTATCCTGATGTGAAAGTTATTCTCAACGAACTTATCATTCAACGGCAACGCTCCATCAGTTTGCTTATGGAAACGAAAGCGCTCATCAAAACAAAATTTGAAGTGCTTGACCATGTCCGCGAAGGATTTGAAATGGTATAGAAAGAAAATCCAAAATTCTAATCTCTAAATTCTAAACAAATCATTACTTTGAAATACAAAATTCAAAACATTCCGTGCTTCTATTTAGAATTTATAATTTCGGATTTGTTTGGCATTTATAATTTCGAGATTAGAATTTAAATCAACGAAGTGTTCTTCAATCAAAATTAATGAATGGTGAATCATCATGAACCTCGAACTTTACTGGCAAGCAGTCCAACAAAAAATTTGTGCAAAGTGCATTGACGGCGACGGCACAGGAAATTGCCGACTCAATGACCGCGAAGAGTGTGCTTTGAAATCTCACTTTCCTCAAATTGTTCAAACCGTACTTTCAATCAAGAGCGACCATGTCGAACCGTATGTGTTTGCATTGCGTAACAATGTATGTGCGACGTGTATTCATCAGGCGCCGGATGGAAAATGTCAGGTTCGTTCCTCGGTTGATTGCGGACTTGACCGTTACTATCCGTTAGTTGTTGAAGCAATTGAAGATGTTCGTGCTTCAGTCGCGTAAGTATTGAGCAAGTAGTAATTTTTTCGTTAGGTGTTTCATTCCCAAGAATGAGAATCATTGATTCATTGATTCTCATTCATGAAATCTGATTGTGACACAAAACCTATCATATCATGATAAGCGGTATTATTGAGCAATCAAAAAAATAATGATGAGTTGGCATGTTGATTGTTAAATAGACATTTCACTCTGATACAACTAATTATTAAACATGTTCGGAAATTTAGGTACAACGGAAATTGTAATACTCGCGGTAGGGATTTTTCTACTTTTCGGAGCGAAAAGAATTCCTGCTCTTGCGAAAGGAATCGGTCAAGCGATGCGCGAGTTCAAACGTGAAATCCGGGATGACAGCAAATCAGCGAAGGGATTATAAAACCGGATGAACGATACTCAATCGGTTGTTGACCCGATTTCCGTGCTGATGCACGAACATCAACGAGCCGCGAAACAGTTATCACTGTTAGAGCAGGCAGTCAATTCCATTACCTCGGATGGCTTTACTCGTCAAGCGTTCGGAATCATTGCTGAAGCAATACGTTTTTTTGAAGGCGAATTCCGTCAGCATGATAAGAAAGAAGAACAGTTTCTTTTCCCGTTGCTTGAACGACATGAGCCGGGCATCACGAGTGAATACCGGAACGAACACCGCGAATTATGGAGCGCGTTCAACTACTTGCTCTCGTGCGTGAATGAGGTGGAAGACGGTCGTTTGCGCGGTTCCTCCCGTCAGGAGTTGGTGGAAACAGCGACACGAATTGTCAGGCTTCTCCGCGCCCATATCGTCAACGAAAATACCATCCTGTTTGTGAAGGCGAAAAAACTCTTTTCAGAAGTGGAATACAAAGAATTGAGGGACAGTATAGCAAGCGCATCAGTGTAACTTGCACTTGCCAAACGAAAAAACTTTGGCGATATTATACCCGACCTTTCATCTGTTATTAATCAAAGATTGTTTGTATGTCAAAACCTCCAAAACGATTTCAAAAATTTACAAAAGATTATCCGGAAATTGCCCAAGCGTATGAAGTACTTGGCAACGCTGTTCATCAGGTAGGACCGCTTGACGCAAAAACACGTGCGTTGGTGAAACTTGGAATTTCCGTCGGTGGAAAAATGGAAGGCGCAGTTCATTCGCATGTGCGTAAAGCGCTCTCTGCCGGTGTGAAGCCCGATGAATTGCGGCATGTTGCCTTGCTTGCTCTACCGACACTCGGACTTCCTTCGATGATGGCGGCGCTCAGTTGGATTGATGAAACACTCGAACAAGAGAGTGGTAAGAAAAAGAAATAACATTCTTGTTGTCGTGGTGGTTTGTCTGATGGTCTTTTTGGAAAGCGGTTGCCGCGAAGATGAGGTAACAATAACTCCACCTCCGACGAATCAAACAAATCTTAAACTTTCAGATTTCACGTCTGCACAACTGTGCGCAAGTTGTCATCCGAATCATTACAATGAATGGAACGGTTCGATGCATCACTACGCTACGAACGACCCGGTCTGGATGAACTCTATCAACAGTTTGCAAGCAAGCACAAACGGCAAGTTGAAAGATTGGTGCTGGCAGTGTCATTCACCGATTGGATTTCTGACCGGCAATGCTCCTTCGACGTTTCAGTTTTCCGATTTGCAACCGATAGTCCGAGAAGGCGTAACGTGCGATGTATGCCACTCAATGCTTCCTCCTCACACGACAACAAATCAAACAGTTGCTTACAACATCAAGCCGGGAAAAATAAAATACGGTCCGCTCAGTGATGCACAAGCGAACATGGCTCACGAAAGCAAGTATGAAGCATCGTTTACACGCTCTGAACAATGCCGCGCGTGTCATGATCTGATTTCAAACAACATTCCGGTTGAAATTACATTTACCGAATGGCAGAATAGTGCGTGGGGCGCAATGTCGGTCGAATGTCAGAATTGCCACATGCCGACATACACCGGACAAGCCGCCGTTGGCGGACCGGTGCGGGATAATGTTCATCGGCATGATTTTATCGGTGTAGATGTTGCGATGACTGATTTCCCAAACAAAACCGAACAACGAAAGGCTGTTGATTCTCTCTTGAAAAAATCCGCATCCTTATTTCTTGATGCACCGGTGAACGCTTCTGTGAATGATAGTGTTCAATTCACCGTGCGTGTGTATAATGATAGAACAGGACATAACTTGCCAAGTTCAGTGTTCTTCAACCGACAAATGTGGCTCGAAGTAACCGTCTCGAACGGAAGCGATACGATTTATCGTTCCGGCTACGTTGATGCGAACGGCGATTTGATGGACAAGAACAGTGCACTCCGTCCGAATGATGACAAAGACCTGACGCTTTTCGGCGGTGCATTGTACAAGAACGGACACGAGACAAATGTGTTCGAGATGGATTCGCTGGTGAATAATTCTATTCCTCCATTTCAATCGCGAACGGCGCGCTATCGCTTCAAACCGACGTATGCAGGAACATGGAATGTGAAAGCGAGATTGTTGTTCCGCCCGTTCGGTCCGTATTTGCTTCGTACGTTGAACGCAGAGCAATACATCGGTGAGTTGCCAACGTTTGTAATGAATGTTCAAACAACGAGTGTGGAGGTGCGATGAAGAATCTGCCGTTGGTTGATAACTACAAACGGGTGCATACGTACTTGCGCATCTCGGTGACGGAGCGATGCAATCTCCGTTGCCGTTACTGTATGCCGCCCGATGGAATTGAACTCATGCCTCGTGCAGAAATTCTTACATTCGATGAGATTGAAACGCTCGCGAAGCAATTCGTCGAACTTGGCATCAGGAAAATTCGTGTTACCGGCGGCGAGCCGCTTGTGCGGAAAAATGTTGATGAATTGTGCGCACGTCTTGCCGCTATTGAAAAGTTGGAAACACTTGCACTGACGACGAACGGAATCAAACTGGGAGAAAAAGCACAAGCGTTACGGGATGCCGGAGTCTCTCATTTGAATATCAGTCTTGATACCTTGAAGCCGGAGAAATTCCACCATATAACATTTCGCGATAATTTTCAACAAACAATACATGGCATTGAGAAAGCGCTTCAGGTCGGATTTCCTTCGGTGAAAATCAACACGGTCGTGATGAAGGAATTTAATGATGATGAGTTACTCGACTTTGTTGATTTTGCAAAAGCGTTATCGCTGAACATCCGTTTTATCGAATACATGCCGTTCCTCGAAAATGGTTGGAATGAAGTGAAGTTCATGTCGTACAGAGAGATGAAAGACATCATCGAATCAAAACACACGCTTGTTCCGTTCTCAACCAATGAAACAGTTCCCGGTCCGGCAAAAGATTTTCTTGTTGAAGGAAGTGAAGCAACCATCGGGTTTATCACGACGATGAGCGAACACTTCTGCGGCGATTGCAACCGACTGAGATTAACCGCCGATGGCAAACTCCGAAACTGTTTGTTCGGTCGTGATGATTTTGATTTGAAACGTCTGCTTCGTTCCGGTGCATCACCTGATATTATCGAAGATACAATCCGCTCCGCAGTTATCCTCAAATGGGAAAAACATCCCGACACCGAAGAACTTGTAGAAATGCAAAGCAACGCCATGGTTGCCATCGGTGGATAGATTTTTTGATGTATGACGGAGAACGAATTATCAAATAAAATAATTGGTTTAGCAATTGATGTCCATTCTGCTTTAGGTCCCGGGTTGTTAGAGAGTGCGTACAAGGAATGTTTATACTACAAAATAAATACGTCAGGTATTTCGGTCGAAAAAGAAAAACCAGTGCCTTTGTTCTATGAAACGGTAAAATTGGATTGTGGATACAGAATTGATTTGTTGGTCGAAAATAAATTGGTGCTTGAATTAAAAAGCGTTGAAGCCATCAACGATATTCATCTTGCACAAACTCTGACGTACTTAAAACTCGGAAATTATAAATTAGGATTACTAATAAATTTCAATGTTCTGAAATTAAAAGACGGCATCAAACGGGTTATTAATGGAACTTTGTGAACCTTTGTGAAAATACTTTGTGTGCTTTGTGTTTAAAGGGAGTTTTACCACAAAGATTCACAAAGGATAGCACAAAGAACACAAAGTAATTCACTGGGCGATGCTAATGATTTTGCATGAATCTACAAACAACAATAAAAGGAAAACAATGAAAAACTTAACAATCATCGGAATTATCATTCTTCTGTTCTTCACATTCACAGCAATGGCTGGCTCGGCAAAAAAATATGGCAAAGCATTGACGCTGAAAAATGTCACAAAGGTTTCGGCAATTCTTGAAAAACCGGAGAAGTACAACGGAAAGAAAGTGTTAGTCGAAGGGACAATTGTAGAAGTGTGTGCAAAGCGCGGTTGCTGGATTGAAATTGCGAGCGACAAAGAATTCGAGTCCATCAGGTTCAAAGTTGAAGATGGAGTGATGACGTTCCCGATTGATGCAAAAGGAAAGAAAGTCCGCGCTGAAGGAACATTCTCGATGGAAGTTGTCTCCAAAGAAGAGTTGATTGAGCAGGGGAAGAAGCACGCGAAAGAATCCGGAGAGAAGTTTGATACTTCGAGCATTACTGAAGGGAAAACCTACGTCCAAATTGATGGGCTTGGCGCAGAAGTAAAATAAGCATGAATCACATAATGTCGAGAGGTCGCCTATGAAGTGGCGCAAGTGGAATAACATTCTCCATCGCGACATAGGGTACCTTATTGTCGGATTGACGATTGTGTACGGCATTTCCGGAATCGCCGTCAATCATGTGCAGGATTGGAATCCGAATTACAACATCGAAAAAGAATTTCTCTCTATCGAACCGCTTGCCGCGACAGAACGCGAGCCGATGGTAGATGAAGCATTGAAGAAACTCAATCTTGCCGAACGACCGAAAGATTCGTTCAGACCGGATGAGGAAACGCTTCAATTATTTTATGAAAACAAAACGTACTCGGTTGATGTGCCGACCGGTAATGTTATGATTGAAACAACACAACAACGACGCGTCCTGTTCGAGATGAATCAACTCCATCTCAATGCGCCAAAGGAAGCGTGGACGTACATTGCAGATTTGTATGCGTTTTCGCTCGTTTTTGTCGCAGTAACAGGTTTATTCGTTTTGAAAGGAAAGAATGGAATTACCGGGCGTGGGGCGTGGTTGACGAGTATCGGTGTGTTGTTGCCGGTCGTATATTGGATATATTATTTATACTGGTCATAACATTGTCGCTGTTTGTTGAAGCAGGCGGAAAAAATATTAATTTTATAAACATTTATTGCCGTTGCATTCATGCATCGGTAAAGAAATCATAGGGGGCTGTCTCAAAAGGTAGATTTTATTGTAGGCGCAACCTTCATGGTTGCATTTCCAAATTAACAACGCAGACATAAAGTCTGCGGCTACATCATAATCAGACTTATGAGACAGCCCCTTTTAATCATCATAATATTTTGAAACAGATGTTTCTGTTTCAGAAAACAATAAACGAAAGAAATGAAAACAACATTCATCATTTACATTATCATATTTTGTTTCACAACTATCACTTATGCTCAATTCTTTCAAAACGTGAAAGTAGCAAAGGTGGGTGAGCAAGCGCCTGAGTTTTCTTTGACCGACTTTCAGGGAAAAGCGTTCAACTTCTCCAAAGCGAAGAATGATAAGGTGCGGATGTTCTGGTTCACGAATTTATGCAGCGGGTGTCTCTCCGTCATTTCCGATATGGAAAAAATCAAATCTATGTACGAAAAGAAAGGCGTCGAGATTGTTGCTGTCAGTCAGTTAGGCGAAGACAGAGCAACGATTGAACGCATCGTGAAAGAAAGAAAATTGACGCTTAGGTTTTTGTACGACCCGAAAGGCGATGCAACGGCAAAGTACAGTGGACGATACACGCCCGGAACCTGTCCGTTGAAAAGTCTCTACGTAGTTCAGAAGAACGGAACAATTCAGTTCGCAAATCATTTTCCCGGTGTTCCTGCTGCGGAGATTGTGAATCAATTAGATAAAGCGCTCGCGGCGAAATAATCTAACAAAAAACGATGAAGACAACGAAAACATTATTATGGGTGCGCATTCCTATTGTTTTCGCTGTCGCGTTCCTTTTCTTCGCGTTCATCAATTATAAAGAATACAAACCCTTCATTTTTCTCCCCGGCACGCAACCCGGACAGGCGGACACAGCCGCGCCGGTTTCGAGTTGTAAGCCGTGTCATCTTCAACAAGTCGAAGAATGGTCGGGAAGTATGATGGCGCACGCGCCGAAAGACCCGTTCTTCAACGCGATGCTTTCCATAACGTCAAAATATATGATGGGACGCGGACTTGATGTCGGTGAATATTGCTTGCGTTGTCATTCTCCTTCGGGATGGCTTGCCGGTCGTTCGCATCCGCAAACGGTGAAGGATATGTTCGGAAGCGACCTCGATGGAATTCACTGCGATTTCTGTCATCGCATGGTTGACCCGTTAAACAACGACGGCAGTGCCATAATCAATGATTCTGTTCCGGGATATGGAAACGGAATGTATGCAACGCAACGATTCAGCGCTCCGGTGCGAGGCGCTCGCGGAACTCCGCATCCGTGCGAACAATCATTTGTTGACCCGTTCTATAAAACAAGCGAGTACTGCGGTGTGTGTCATCAGGTCAGCAATCCGTATTTGACGGAAAATGCGCGCAATCTTTCACCGCATCTTCAGGTGACGATGGAACGAACCTATAGTGAATGGAAACTCAGTTGGTTTGCGACCCGCGGCGAAGCAGGTTCGTGTCAATCGTGTCACATGAAGAAGAAACCGGGAACGGGTTCATCGTTGCCCGGAACGAGACCACGACTTGACATTGCAAGTCACAGTTTCTCCGGCGGAAATACTTTTGCGCCACGTTCTGTTCACAAACAATGGAGCGGCGTGAGTTCGATTGCAATCGGAAAAGGTTTGGAAGAAGCAAAACAGATTCTCAGTGAAGCGGCGCTACTCGAAGTTGTTGCAGGAAGAGAAACCGATTCAGTTGTTGCTCATATTCGTGTAACCAATCTCACCGGACATAAATTGCCAACCGGTTTTCCTGAAGGAAGACTGTTGTGGTTGAATGTTGTTGGGAGAAATCAATCAGGTCAGGTTGTGTTTGAATCGGGAAGATACGATACGACGGAGCGAAAAGTCATCCTTGATGCACAACTGAAATTGTATCACACCGAGCCGGGAATTTCTCACACGCTCGCCGCACAGGTTGGAATGACTGCTGGACCATCATTCCTCGCGGCGATGAATGATTCTGTTTATCTTGATAATCGAATTCCTCCCCGCGGATTTTCGTACGCGGCATTTCTTGAACATCGAGCGGAACCGGTCGGCTATCATTACGAAGACGGACAATACTGGGATGAAACTCGCTACGCACTTCCGTTCAATACGGAAACGGTAGAAGTGAAATTGATGTATCAGGTTGCGAGCAAGGAGTTTATCGAATATGTTCGCGATGAAAATATCAACAACCCGTACGATTGGAATTCGTGGGGAGAAAAAACGTATGAAGATTGGCTTGAATTCGGTCAGCCGGTGGAAATGGGAGTGAAACAAATTCGCGTATCAGGGTACAGCCAGCAGTTGCCGCGCTTTGAAGACGTTGAACAACCGGTAGAAATCCGGCTTGCGCAAAATTTTCCCAACCCGTTCAATCCCGGAACGACAATCGAGTTTTGGATTTCTCAGCCGACATTCGTTTCTTTAGCAGTTTTCGATGTGAGCGGAAGAGAAGTAGAACGGCTTGTGAGCGAACCACTTGCGGCAGGATTGCACAGCGCGTATCTTAACGGCGCGGAACTTTCGAGCGGTTTATATTTCTACCGGCTTTCAACTTCAGCCAGCAGTATCATTAAAAAATTAATTCTCATTAAATAGGGATTATAGTTGTTCCATGAAAAAATTCGATACGAAATTATTTCATCATCATCTTCGCGGAATGTTCATTCCGTTGCTTGTTCTTTTTCTTGTTTTGATTTCATCACTTGAAGCACAAACTCCGTGGGTGAAGAAGGTCAGCGGCGGTGGCTTGGGAAATCCGTTCTGCGTCAATCCATGGAATGATAATATCATTTACTCGGCAGCCGGAGGACAAGGATTGCTCATTTCCAGAAATCGGGGAAACACGTGGAGTACACTCTCAACAGTGACAGGCGGCTCGCAAATCAAAGCAGTCGCAGTCAGTGCGAGAGATACGAATGTTATTCTGGTCGCGATGGAAAGCGGACCACCGGACAAGATTTTGAAATCTACGAACAACGGCGCAACTTGGACTGTAACGTTTCAACAGAATTTTTATTACTGGGGAGTTCCGCTTGCCTATCTTCCTCAACTCGATGATGATACTGTTTATACAATGGGGGGCAACACGGTTTACCGAAGCACAGATTTCGGCAGTACGTGGGATACTGTTCGAACGAATCCGTTTAACACCTCGAACCAGGGATGGGAATATTGTGTGATTCGCCCGGATAGTCCGAGTGTTCTGCTTGTCGCTGATAACGCATCGGGAATCTGGAAGTCGTATGATTATGGAGTGAACTGGAAAAAAGTACATACTGCAACGGGTGAAGTTCCTGCGCTTGCGTTATCTCCTGATGAACCGAGAACGATATATGGTCCCCGATGGAGCGGCGGCGGCGGTTTTGTGAAATCAACCGACGGAGGTGAAACATGGAACTTCAGCACACCGTTGAATGGCATCAACATGTGGGGTGTTGCTGTTTCCACGACCGACCCGAATTTTGTTATCACCGGAACGTACGGACCTTCATACACTTCGACCGGAGGAATTTATATTTCCCGTGATGCCGGAACCACATGGGAACGAACGTATCAGGGTTTGGTCGCCACAACAAACTACGCGTGTCTTGTGCTTGATACGATGAGTTTATTTATCGTTCAGGGAGATGGATTGTGGCGACACGACCGACCGCTCGGGCAACTTGCTGTAACATCGCCGAACGGAAAAGAAATCTGGCATGCGAACACTGTTCACAATATTACATGGACTGCGAATGGAGTGAACGATGTCAAACTTGAATACTCGCTCAATAACGGTTTCAACTGGATAACGATAATCAACAGCGTACCAGCGGCAACCGGCTCGTACACATGGACTGTTCCCGATACAGTTTCAGCAGAATGTCTTGTACGCGTGACCGATACGTTCAACACAACATTGAAGGATGCGAGTAACGCTACATTCATCATTGATAGAGTAGCATTGGAGTTGCTCAGCCCGGTTGGAGGAGAAGACTGGCTTGCAGGTTCGACTCACCCGATTCAATGGAGTTCGATAGGAATATTGCATGTCAAGATTCAGTTCACGACAGATAATGGCGCTAATTGGCTCGACCTCGTTTCGAGTATGCACGCTTCCGTCGGTTCGTATTCGTGGAAGATTCCACACACGCCTTCCTCATACTGCAAAGTAAAAGTAACCAACACATCCGAACTCGATATGGTCGGCATCAGCGATTCCGTGTTTACGATTTCCGATACGGCACAGTTTTCCGCAAGTATCGTAATTGAGGATGGCGGCGGAAATTCCGATACAGTAATGTTCGGGGAAAAAACATTGGCGACCGATGGACTCGATACATTGTTTGGTGAATCAGAACTCACCATTAAACCGCCTCCCGGTACGTTCGATGCTCGGTGGCAGGTTTCGGGAACGAACGGAACGAAACTTGACCTTCGCGATACATTAAGCGATGTACATCCGACTGTTATCTTTACTTTGGAACTTCAACCCGGGAGCGCAGGGTATCCGCTCACGCTTCGCTGGAATCCCGAATTGTTTCCGCTCGATTATTTCACCTTGCGCGACGCTCAGACGGAGGGAACGCTCCTCTCGCTTGATATGCTTGCAGAAACATCATGTGTGATTACGAACTCCTCCATTACATCCGTGCAGATTGTTCATTCATTGCTGATGGAACTCCCGGTTCATGCAAACGCCCGGTGGAATCTTGTTTCACTTCCGGTGAACACCAATGACCGTAGCAAAGAATCCGTGTTCCCGACCTCCATTTCTCAGGCATTTGAATACACGAATAAATACCACGCGGAAGATACGTTAGAATACGGGCGTGGTTACTGGTTAAAATTCAACGACGACCAAACCGTGCTTATCACCGGCACTAAACGGGCAAACGATTCGGTTGGTGTTGCTGAGGGCTGGAATATTGTTGGAAGCGTGAGCAAGCCGGTTCCGGTTCCTTCCATTACAAGCGACCAGCCGGGCGTCATTCAATCATCGTTCTTCGGTTACAACAACGGTTACTCCGAAGCCGACACAATCAAACCCGGCTACGGTTACTGGCTAAAAGCAGGACAGAACGGAAAACTGTACATGACATCGCCGGCAGTACAGCGAAGAAGAAAATAATTCTCACATCGAGTGAAAATACAAAGCCATGTGTCGGTTGACCATGGCTTTTCTTTTATCAACTTACCTGACTCTTACAGCAAATTTCTGATAACATTCATTCTTTGTTTTTTTTGGGGGGGGGACGTCGTATCGAATTCGAATGTTCAGGGCAGTACAAATTTTTTCCTGAAGTTTCGGACTGGGGACTTTCGTTCCCTGTTCAATAAGGGAAAAATACTTGGGTGTAATGTTCAGTTTCCCTGCAACTTCTTTTTGGTATAAACCCTGGCTCTTCCGTGCAACTTTAATAGCCGAACGAAACTCCACTATGCTTTTCTGTTTTGGCATAACTCCGCATCATTGGTGAAAATAATCTTAATGAAACATGGTATCTAATAGATGGAAACAAATATTTTGAAAAACTATTGACTGTAACAATTGACTTCGCTAAATTATAGCAAAAATTATGAAACGAATCAAATCTTTTCACGGTAAAGACATGTTCGATAAAAAATAAGAAGTGATGGACAACAAGCCAATTACAGTATTACTCGTTGAAGATGAACAAGCGTTACGGCAACTGACATCATGGTTTCTTCAGGAAGAGGGAGGAATCGAGGTTATCGGGGAAGCCGCAGACGGGGAAGAAGCGGTTACGTTAGCCGATAAACATACGCCGGATATCATTCTCATGGATGTTTCACTCGGTTCGATGAACGACCTGAAAGGAGTGGACGCAACTCGAAAAATTCTTGCTTTGCATCCGGAACAAAAAGTGATTGGGTATTCGATTCATGAACATCCTCATTATGTCCGTGAGATGGTGAAGGCGGGTGCTTGCGGTTACTTTAGTAAGTTGTCGGATGATATGAAACAGATAACCCATGTTATTAAAACAGTCTTTTCCAAACATCATTATTTCAGTAAGAGTGTCGCCTTAGCATTGAAGAACAAGGACGAAGAAAAAAGCCCGTATGAAATACTATCACCGGTTGAAAGTGAAATACTCCTGCACATTGTACAAGGGAAACCGTTAAAAGAAATTGCCGCCATGCGGAATGTTACCATAAGCACTGTGGATACGCAGAGGCGAAACATACTGAACAAGCTACACTGCCGGAGTGATGTGGAGTTGGTACTGCATTCTCTCAGGCACGGGTTGATAGAATTTTGACAATGCCTGTCAATCGAATCTATCTCTGTGCGATATTATACGCGAAAAAAACCTGCCTCTCGCGAATTTCGCGAAGGAATGCCTTGTTGTTCCTTCTTGAAAACAGTATATTTGCGGCAACTGTTGCCCTGAACAACAGGGAGAACTCAGTAACGCAAATCTATTTTTTAGAGTGTACAAAGAACAAACAAATGAATGAACGGATGTAACCAAGTGAATAAATAAACAAGTATCACATTTTTTTTGAGAAACGTAATGGCATATCTACGAAACAATACACACCGGTTGAACCTTGCTTATTGTGCTGGTTCACCAAAACAAGGGAACGAACTTCGGCGTTCATACTCCCCCAAGCGCACCACATCTGAATCACGGGAAGCAATAAATAAAACACTTCTCTTCACTGAATCCCGATTTATTGTAATTGTAAACTGAACTGTACTTTGAGATGAGTACAGTTGAGGCTCAGGCGAACAAGTATTTTTTCCTTTCGATGAAAGGGAAGAGGATGGCTTTGCCCGTCCGATACAGAACTGCGCGCTGTTCCGAAACTCAAGAATTTTCTTTTCATTTTCCAACCACCAACATTAACAAGATGGTTATGAAATACCTTACTCTATTTCTCTTCTCATCAATCTTTTTTTTCTCATTGATGATTTCACAAGAGAAGCACAACCTCACAGCATATAAATTGGAGGATGGAGTTATTTACAAGACAACAAATAAAACAACTTGGCAACTCCTCCCCGAAATTTCCGAGCCGATAACGTTTCTCGCATGGAACAAACAACAACCGGAACATCTGTTCGCAGTAACAGAAGATAATATCTTACTTCGTTTGAGAGAGAAGGAAAAACAATGGACAACTGCTTTCATTCCTGAACGAGATTTTCTCATACAAGAAATACAATTCTCTCATACGAATGTAAATGTCATTGGGCTTGTAACGAAACATACGGAGGATGCTGGACAAATGAGGAGTTTCCTTAGCTTGAATGACGGCATTTCATGGGTTCAAGGAAATCACCTATCATTTCACAATAACCCATTTCTAAGAGAGAGAAATACTGTATTGCTTTACTATGACGAAAATAAGAACACGAAAGGAGGAGAAGAGAGATGAAATACTTAAGACTATTCATAGTCCTTATTTTTTACTTCGAATATAGTACCGCTCAGAATACGACTGATGGAATCGTTTGGCAAGAACCTATTTTACTTTCGAATGGTATGCAAAATGCCTATAGCCCTAAAATAGCGCTTACAGGAGAAGATACACTTCACGTAACATGGGGACACGGATTTTTTAATATTCGATTACCATATTGTCGAAGTATAACAGGTGGAAAGGATTTTGAACCAATGAGAGACCTTATTACAGACACGCTTGACTTTCCTTTTCAAGCCCATCGCTCTCATATACTGACAAAAAACGATACAGTAATAATAATTTTTGCAGGTGCAACCGGAAGCTATGCACCTCTTCGTAAAACCATTAGTTACGACGGAGGAATCAGTTGGAGTTATCCGCGAAGAATTACAACAGATGTAACGGGCGAAGTAACAGATGCAAAAATCAATGGAAATACAATTGCGGTGCTGTATCCTCCCAAAGACCAGTACCGAAAATTCCTCTTTAGTACAAATTCCGGTTCTTCATGGACGAGAAGAAATGAAGACTTTGATGATTTTAATAGAATTGCTGTAACAGAGGGAATCATACACATGGTCGCTCATACATGGATTCCTCCGACAAACGAAACCGTATATAAACAATCCACCGACTATGGCATTAGCTGGAATCAGGAAACTGTAGTATCGGAAATAGATGATTGGTATTCCGACATGCCGACGATAGCAGCGAAAAAAACTGATTGCGGTACTCAAATGTTGACTGCTTGGCGGGACACCAAGTATGGCTGGTTTGGAGCGATTGGAGCAAGTATTATTGCCCGTAGTGGAATATCAAATGGAAGGATATGGTTACCGGAAAAACTTCTCACTCCGGAACCAAGATATTTTTCTCCTGTCGCATCAATGTCAACGAACGCAAGCGCTGTTGTAATGATATCGGAAGTCTCACCCCTTGATACATTTCATGCCGCTATTACGGCAACAAATTCTTCACTAACAAATTTTACACCGGTAAAAGATTTAACTCCAAATGTCCGTACTGTTTGGGTCGCGGATGTTGCGGTAACAGCCAAATCAATTCATGTTGTCTATGAACAGAAAACGGGTGAATTTTTCTCTATTTATTATCGCCGTGGAGATTTTCTCCAAAAGGATGTTCAGTTCAATCTCAGTACAGGAACGGTTATGTTCGACACAACAGAAACGACCACAAGTTCTTTTGATACAATCATGGTGAGCAATTCAGGGAGTGATACGCTCATCGTCGGAACAACGATTTCCGATGATAGTAACTTCAGCATAACGCCGTATGATACGACCGTTTCCCCCGGAAGCTCGACACAATTTGTTCTTTCGTTCACACCGGTAAGTGACAGTCTCAAATCTGGAAAAATCATTTTTTATCATAACGGTGAATCATCTCCGGAGTGTATTACTGTTTCCGGTGTAGGAAAATATCGTCAGGAACAACAACAATATCAATCGGGATGGAATCTTGTCTCATTACCTGTTCGACCGGGAATCAATCATCGCTTGCCTTCACTCTATTCGTTTGAACGCGGGTATGAAGCCGAAACGACGATGACGTTCGGGAAAGGGTATTGGGCAAAACCGGATTCCGTCGTATCATTTACCGGAAGCTATGCAACGGATGAGACGGTGGCAGTCAAAGAGGGTTGGAACATTCTCGGCTCGTTAAGTGCGCCTGTTCAGACGAACACCCTGACCTCTTCACCATTGAATATTCTGGCATCACCCTTTTATGGATATGGTGAAGAAGGGTACTTTGAGGCTGATGCTATTCTCCCTGGGAAAGGGTATTGGGTGAAAGTAAATCAAGACGGGAAAATAATATTACAAGTTCAGGATACGAGTAGAGAGAGTGCAATCGGAATCATTAAATCAAAAATTGAAAGAAAAGAGGATAAGCAACTAGCACCGACCAAAGCAGAAATAGAACGGTACCGAACTGCGGAGATGATGTGGTATGAAGGTCTTTTGTCTGAGCATGAATCAGTATTGATGTCGGATAAAATGAAGCAAGACAAGACGAACTACAAGGTAATAAACAAAAAATTATATCAGACAAAAAACAAAGGAACATCATGGATTCCTGTTAATGAATTTCCTGAAGATGTGTCATTTGTTGCTGTCAATAATAGTAGTCCCCAAACCATACTTGTAGCTGTTGAACATAGCATTTACAGAAAGTCCGGTAGCTTATGGCAACCTGTACTGTATCGGTCAAGGAACTTTACACCAAAGGAGATTACGTTCTCGACGCGTAACAACGATATCGTTTGGATGAAAGCGTCCGTAACAGAGTCCGGAATCACGCTTACTGAAGTCTGGTATAGTTTTAATACAGGCATGACATGGGAACTTGCTCACACAAGTCGTACGCCGAGTGAGGCAATTCATCTACAACCCGATGTTTACCCACCGTATTGGGATGAATGTGATACAACTTATTTATGGAGTGAATTATGAAACATTATCTTACTTGTCTTCTCTTGATATATTTTTTCTTCACGTTCAATATGAACGGGCAAGATACTACCGACGGCATTGTTTGGTATCCGCCTATCCAACTATCAGATAGTGGATTTAATGCCTTTATACCAACAATTGCCTTATCAGGAAATGATACTGTACATGTTACATATTATGGAGGAGGGAAACGATTAGCGTATGCAAGAAGTGTTACAGGCGGAATAGATTTTGAGCCGGTGAGAGAATTGTTAACGGATTCGTTGGTAACAAGTTCCATTGCAATGAATATGAAAATAGTTGCCGACGGAAATGATGTTTTTCTTTTTTTTGTGAACCCTGACCCACCTTACCCTTATCACTCAAAAGTACGTTTATCACACAGCAGTGATAGAGGCGAAACGTTTGAACGTATCCGGCAAATAAGTCAGGATAGAGCTGGGGAGATAACATGGGCGACAATTTGGAAAAATGATATTGCCATTATTCATGATATCACAGGACCGAGAAAAATTACTCGTTCTTCGGACAGAGGAAGAACCTGGACACGCACGAATGAAGATTTAGGCGACTTTACCCGTATTGCGTTAACTCAAGGCACACTACATCAGGTTGACCATAAATGGATTGACCCGACAAATGAAATTAGCTATTTACAATCTACAAATTTAGGCACAACATGGGGCAAAGATACGATTCTTTCAAAAATTGATGAGTGGTATTCGGATATACCGTCAATTGCAGGTTACACAAATGATTGTAGTACTGAACTACTGATTGCATGGCGGGACACAAAATACGGTTGGAAGGGTGCCTTAGGAGCAAGTATCATTAGTAGAGGAGGGCTTGCAAATGGAAAGCGGTGGTTACCGGAAGTTCTGCTAACACAGGAACCGCGCGGGTTCGATCCCAGGGTAGCCATAAACAAGAATCTCCGGGCTGTTCAAATGAAATATGAGGTTGCGGCATTAGATACCTTTCACAGTGTCGTAACGGCAAGTAATAATTCACTTTCACGCTACGTGCCGGTGAAAGACCTAACTCCTCAGGCTAAATTTACGAGTAGAGGTGATGTCAAAGTTTCAAGCCATGCAGTGCATGTTGTCTATTCCAAAGAAGTTGGCTCGACATTTCGTGTATTTTATCAACGAGGTGAGTTTTTACAAAATGAAGCAACAATTTCTTTTTCACAATCATTGATGAAGTTTGACACGACAGAAGTCAGCACAACAGTGACACAGTCAGTAACAGTGCGAAATGCAGGCCAAGACATCCTACAAATTGGAACAGCAACTACCGACAACGAAAGTTTTCAAGTTACACCTTCAAGCGCAGCGATACTCCCTGAAGATAGCGTAGAGTTTAGTATATCATTTACACCGGAAAAAGAAGAACAGTACACGGGACGAATTATTTTTTATTACAACAGTCCTAATTCACCCAGTTGTTTTCCGGTAACAGGATATGGAAAATGGAGACAAGACCAAACACAATATTCTCGAGGATGGAATCTGGTATCTATTCCCGTCCGACCGGGTCCGGTACAAAAAGTTCCTTCCATGTTTTTGTATGATGGCGGGTATTACGATAGCGATACGCTTGTGTTCGGAAAAGGGTATTGGGGGAAACCGCCGGACACAATGACATTTCAGGGGAGTGAAGTATTGGAAGATAGTTTTATTGTAAAGAAAGGGTGGAATATTATCGGTTCGTTGAGCGCGCCTATTCAATCTGCAACACTTCTCACATCGCCAATGAATATCGTTGTCTCTCCGTTTTACGGATATAACGAAGAAGGATATTATCCCGCCGATGCAATACTTCCTGGGAAAGGGTATTGGGTGAAAGTAAACAGTAATGGGAAATTGATTTTACAAGCTCAAAGTATGAGTAAAGTCATGAATTCTAAATAATGAAACCAAATCCAATGAAAGGAGACACCGGCAAGTGAATGAAATGTAATAAAAAATAGAGAGACGGTGTGATGCAGACTCACGCTCAGGAACCGATTGAAGATTTCCCAGAACGATTCTGTCCACAGCTACTACCGTCCCTCGGGATACAAACCCCGCATCTGCAGGGTTATCCACTTGTCGGTGCTGGGTTCGCACAAACACCGATGCAAATGTAGCAATAAATCCTAACTAAAGAAACAATAACAATTTCAAAGAAAGTTAATTTTATGATAAAAAAATATTTAAAACCGAGTAGGATGGTTGCTGCTTTTTTTGCAATCACAATTCTTTTTTCACCTTTTACCTCCTTTGCACAGTACACATCGTTGTATGGTCCCTTGGGTCAACCAAAAGATGTAAAGGACATTGCAGTTGATGCAACAGGTATTACCTTGTACGCATGTGATAAAACTGTTCTGTTCAAATCCACAAATGGCGGCTCAAACTGGTTTGCAACACAGTACGAAATTCCGTCGCCGCTTGTTGTTACTTGTAAACCGGATGTACCTGCCATTGTAGTGGCGGGTGTTACGGATATGCTATGGTATAGTGACAATGGTGGAAATAATAATTGGGTCCCTTCATTATATTCTTCGGGTATGGTGCCGCTCCGTCTTTCCACTTCCCCGGTTACAAATTATACAAACCTTATGTATATGGGAAGAAAACATTTAAATAGTGTATCTGTTTATTACAGTGGAGATGCAGGATTTACTTGGGACGCACGACCATCTTTCAACTGGCAGACAGATGCATACGATGTTGTTCCCGATCCGGGAAACCAAGAGAAAGTATGGGTAGGTGGTTCTGACCCGAACAATGCAACTGAAGGAAGCAACCCAAACGCACCAAACAATAATCCTTCAATTCACAAAAGAGGTGTTTGGGTTTCCTTTGACCGTGGGCAAACCTGGATTTCCCGTTCCATGGGAGATTTTAATGTGCGTGCAGTTGCGGCATACGGACAAACAGTTTTTGCAGGAACAGCGTCAGGGAAAATTGCTAAATCAACCGATGGCGGCAACTCTTGGGACTCCACATTGAGAGTTTTATCCGGTGTGTCAACTATCAAATCATTACGAATGACAAGTAGTGATACAATCTATGCCGCGACAGACAACGGTATTTATCGTTCTACCGATGCCGGGGCCGGATGGGGTACATATCCTACCGGCATGACGGATAAAAATTTATTTTCATATGGTATTGCACGAGATGTTGAAGCAACATCATTTGGCACCACTGCTACCGCGGTCTATAAAAGTACTAATGCAGGAACAAGTTGGACCAACTCAAGCACAGGAATCGGGAGAATGTCTCTTTCGTCGGTCGTCTCTTCCGGGTCAAATGTATGGACTGTTTCTTCAACGAGTTCCAATGCAAGTACATATAACGGTACCACATGGAGTAATGTGGCTCTTGGAGGTGCAGAATCGTTTATAGGAAATCGCATCAGCAGACATCCTTCGAGTGGAAGACTTTTTGCTGCAGGACAACTCAATAACGTTGCGGCATTGTATCAAAGTACAGATGAAGGTGTAACATATCCGACGCTTTATAAACCATCCACGACAACAAACACAAAATTTTATGGAACGGCAGTTGACCCGCTCAATTCAAATATTGTGTATCTTTTTGGGTCGGCAAAAAATAGCACGAATGTCCGAAACTGGTATCGCAGTTCTAATGGAGGAACTTCATGGGATACCACTCTTTCTGTTATCCATAGTGCGGCAGATACCGTCCAGGATATGGTCGTTGATTCTACTGGCGCTTCAGGGCAATCCCAAAAACTGCTTGCGGCAATCAAAAATGGCGGTGTGTACAGGAGTACGAATTATGGAAGCGGATGGGCGCAAGTATTTTCTTCAACTACAGCTGATGTAAAATCCTTAGCGATGAATACAACTTCTGCATCGGTAGTTTATGCGGCATCATCTATTGGCATTCATAGAAGTTTCACTTCCGGAACATTTTGGTCATCTATACGAACCGGGAATTATAAGAAAGTAGTGATTTGTCCCGGAGTAAGCACTACAAACAATTCTTCCATCGCCGCGCTAACCGATGACGGAACAAAAATATATTATTCGCCGAATGCAGGATTAACATGGATTGATGCAACAGGTTCAATTCCAACACCAATCAATAATTTATACGGCGAAGGAACAACAACTGGAACGATGTATGTTGCAACAGGAATAGGAACATACAAAATTGCTGAACCTCAATCACCGACACCAAACGACCCGGCAACTCCAACGAAATTTGATGTTGTATTGGACTGGAGCGAGCCGGCTGGCGCTGTAGCATATCACATACAAATCGCTTACGACACAAATTTTACCAACATCTTGGATGATGCAAATAATCTCACTTCACCATCCTATGAGCCACTTACGTTAATTAATGGTACAACGTATTACTGGCGTGTGGCGGCAAGCAATATTGCCGGTGAAAGTAATTTTTCATCTGCTCGTTCCTTTGTTGTTGATGCTGATAGTGTAATTCAGATGTCGATGACATATAATGCAAATCGTAATCCTGTTTTTACCATAACAACCTATGACCCGAATGGCGGTCCGTACAAACTTTACCGTTACTCCTGCACCAATGGGTCAGACTGTAATCCGCATCCTGAAACGACTCCATATCAATTCTTGGGTTATTTTAGCGGTTACACATATATAGACCTTTCTGTACAAGCAAAACAAAAACAAGAGACAGAGACTATTCGGTATTACTATGAAGCGCGTGCAACACATTTTTCTAATAAGAAAGTTGTTATCTCTTCTGATGGCGGCGGCGGTGAAGCAAAAACCGTTATTGCTCTCGATGATAATCTTCCGAAAGAAACACGTTTATATTCTAACTTCCCCAATCCCTTCAACCCAACCACGGAAATAAAATACGACCTCCATGAAGATGCGTTCGTTTCTCTTATCGTCTATGATGTGCTTGGTCGTGAAGTACAAACGTTACTCAACGGGATGGAAAGCGCTGGATATAATTCTGTACCATTCAATGCTTCGGCGTTACCAAGCGGCGTCTATTTCTATCGCTTCTCTGCTACGCCGGTCAGCGGACAAACCGGTTCCTTCACTGATATCAAGAAGATGTTATTAGCAAAGTGACGCAAGTCAGTTTGATAATAATCCCGCAAGGCGGGGGTTCTCATTGTTAATTGGTTGATTGGTTAATTGGTTAATTGGTTATTTCGTAAGGCAAATTGAGTTATTTAGGATTGAGGGGGGAGAAGGTTGAAAAATACTTGATTTTCTCCCCTTTTATGAATAGCCCAAAACAGCGTAATTTCTCATGTCCTTCCGGAAACCTGCATTTTTGAAGCGAACGGAAGGGTTGTTCTTCGGGCAACTCGTTCCCGCCACCGGGCAGGAAGGTTCTGCCCACGGGCAACTCGTTCCCGCCGTCGGGCAGGAGGGGTCTGCCCACGGGCAACTCGTTCCCGCCGTCGGGCAGGAGGGTTCTGCCCACGGGCAACTCGTTCCTGCCGTCGGGCAGGAGGGTTCTGCCCACGGGCAACTCGTTCCCGCCGTCGGGCAGGAAGGTTCCGCCCACGGGCAACTCGTTCCCGCCGTCGGGCAGGAGGGTTCTGCCCACGGGCAACTCGTTTCCGCCATCGGGCAGGAGGGTTCTGCCCACGGGCAACTCGTTCCTGCCGTCGGGCAGGAGGGTTCTGCCCACGGGCAACTCGTTCCCGCCGTCGGGCAGGAGGGTTCTGCCCACGGGCAACTCGTTCCCGCCGTCGGGCAGGAAGGTTCTGCCCACGGGCAACTTGTTCCCGCCGTCGGGCAGGAAGGTTCCGCCCGCGTGCAATTTGTTTCCTCCATCGGGCAGACTATTTCAACAAGTTCGCAACACGTTTCTGTTATTTGGAATCTGTTGTCGAAGGAGCGGAACCGGTAACCAGTATGCAGAAACCAGTAATCAGCAATCAGTTTTCAACAAAGTAAAATTATTTTCATTCAAATATTAAAACAACAATAACATAAAGGATAAAGCAAATGGCATCAACATTTTTGCCTCGAAGCGAATCATTGTTCTTACAATGGTTGGAAAATTTTATTGCAAAACTTGCAGAATATGTAGCGTTGTTCGGACTCTCCGGCGGGCAGGTTGACCAGTTCACAACGGACAGGGATAGCGTAAAAAATAATCTGACAGAAGTTGACAGTCTCAAAAAGACCTTACAGTCGAAAGTGAAAACCAAGGATGAAGTAGTTGCTCTTGCGCGAAAGCATGTACAGGATTTGGCTGGTATTCTCAAGCGTCATCCTTCCTATACGGAAGCAATCGGAGAAAATTTGGGAATCGTAGCGCCGGAGACGCCGGGCGCGGGTTCTCTTGAAAATGCGAAGCCGAAAATTTTCGCGACAACGTTGGTTGATTGTGCCCGTCTGGATTGGTTGAAAGAAAAGTCAGACGGGGTTGTCGTGTACTCGAAACGCGGAGCGGAAACAGAATACACAAAACTCGATGAGGATTACCGGTCGCCGATGGAAGATAAACGGAAGAATCTTGTCGCCGGTGTGCCGGAACTTCGTTCCTACAAAGCACGCTTCCTGAAAGATGATGTGGAAGTCGGGCTCTGGTCAGACGAAGTAACGGTAACAGTGTTGATTTCGTAACAAAGTCCGGTCCGGGGACGGGCGTCGTTTGCCGTTGCGTTAGCGGCAGGCGACGCTTTTTTTTCCGCCAGAGGCGGGCGAGAGTTACTACGCCGCTACTTGCCGACTTCGTTTTCTTTGGAACAGAACTATCCCAATCCGTTCAACCCTTCAACCGTTATCAGTTACTCGTTACCGGTTGATTCGTGGGTGACGCTGAAAGTGTACAACATGCTTGGTGAAGAAGTTGTTACGTTAGTTGATGGTTTACAGGTCGCGGGTTACAGGTTCGTGGAGTGGGATGCGTTTCGTGTTTCGAGTGGAGTGTATCTCTATCGTCTGACTGTGAACTCATTTACGGAAACAAAAAAACTTGTATTGATGAGATAAGAGTTGAAGATTTCAATTTCATATTCTTTGGAAATGCGGTTTATCTTTCAGGTAAGCCGCATTTCTTTTTTTGTCTGATTATTCTCTGTTTTTCTGTTGACTTTTCTTTTGTAAAGAGATATATTTGCATTGTCATTCATCATTTCCTTCCTGTTCTTTCCTCAGTTCCTTGTTCTTCAGTTTGGTCTGCATAGCAGAGAACTACTATCGTTCACATCGCTTTATGAAGAAAACAGTATCCATTATTTTTTTACAGATTGTTCTTTCTGTTTCGATTCTTGTCGGACAGGAATATCAATCTCAAACTATCATCACGACCGAACAGGGACTCTCTCAAAATACCGTCAGGGATATTTTGCTTGATGAGAGAGGGTTCCTTTGGTTTGCTACGGATGATGGGTTGAATAAATACGATGGGTACTCGTTCACCATGTATAAACATTCGAGACGGAGAAATTCTCTCAGCGGTAATTCGACCTCGTGCTTGTTTGAAGATTCCAACAACAACATTTGGATAGGAACGGCGGGGAACGGACTGAATAAATTTGAGCCCGCAACAACGATGTTTACACTTTTCCTCAATGATACTTCAAACATCAACAGTATTAGCAGTAATAATGTTACGGCAGTGCTGGAAGGAAGAGATGGAGTGTTCTGGGTAGGAACCTCAAACGGATTAAACCGACTTGACAGAGAAACACAGAAGTTTACATTTGTTCCTTTTCCTTCTGTTGAACATTATCCGGGGCAAGGTGACTATGTCAATACAATTTTTCAAAGCAGCGACGGCTTGCTCTGGGTGGGAACGAGTTATGGTTTGGTGCGATGTGATAGTTTAGGAAACTTTATCCATCGGTATGATGAGAATCCGGCGGTTGAGAGTGAACTCAGTAATCGGATCGTCTCGACAATTTACGAAGACCGGTTCGGACAGATATGGATAGGAACATTTGGCGGTGGTATCAATCTTTATCAACCGGGACAAGGAAACTTCAAGCGATTGCAATCCGTCCCGGGTTTTGCCGAGCATATCAGAACAAATTATGTTAAAAAAATTATTCACCACGATAGCAATACGATTGCAGTCCTCACCAATCGTTCTGTTGATTTGATTGATATCGTAACGCATCGCGTGCGGAATGTTTGGGTAAATACTGTGTTGACGAATCCGAGCGCACTGTTCGTAGATGCAAGCGGAGTGCTTTGGATTGGTTCAACCGGAACCGGAATAGTCAAACTCAATCCGATGAGGAAGAAATTTAATTCGGTTTTTAAAGGTGACAGCACGAAGCACGGATTAAGTTTTTCTTCTGTAAGAGCGATGTATGAAGACCGTGACGGTGATTTGTGGGTTGGCGGGCATATCGGATTGAACGTATTAAGAAAATCGGAAAGAACTTTTGCGGGCGACTACAGGGAAGCGAAATGGGAACCTGTACAATCAATGCTTGGTGAAAATGTTTTTTCGATTATTGAAGACCCGGATGAGGCAAACATTTTTTGGTTTGGCACTGAAGGCGGAGGAGTAGCCCGATTTGATAAAAGAAATGAAAAGGTGACGAAGTATCATCCGGAGGTGACAGATAAACAATTTTATTTCCCCGGTTCGAAAGCCTTCAAAAGTTATATTACCCGGAGTGGGCAACTCTACTTCGGAACAGAGCGTGGATTAGCCAAGTGGAATTCTGCCGGAAAATTCTTTGAAGATTTTATCCATGAAAATGACAATCCGACATCAATTGGTCCGGGTGCGGTGAAGGCGATTAACGAAGATGATTCCGGTAAACTTTGGGTAGGAACAGATTTGGGTGGAATTTCCATCTATGATACTCTCACCAAGCATTTTCTTCGAATCATTTCGGACCATAACAATCCCCAAAGCCTCAGCGATAATAAAGTAAATGCAATTTACCGGGATGCGAAAGGAAGAGACTGGATCGCAACGGCGGCGGGATTAAATCTGTTCATAGCAAATGAGAAACAGTTCGTTGCCTTTACAACTGATGACGGCTTGGCGAATGATTACATCTATGGGATTTTGGAAGACGAGAAAGGAAACCTCTGGCTAAGTACGAACCGGGGACTTTCGATGTTCAATCCCGAAACAAAAGAATTTACAAATTATGACAGACACGACGGTTTGCAGGGGGATGAATTCAACACGCTCGCGTATTACAAAAACAAAAACGGAGAACTATTCTTTGGCGGCGTAAAAGGATTCACCTCGTTTTTCCCGACCGAAATACAGACGAATCCGACGATCCCCAAAGTCCTTATCACCGGTTTCAAGAAGTTCAATCAAACTGTCACCATGGAACAATCCATCGAATTTCTGAGTGAATTGCATCTCTCGTATTCCGATTATGTTTTTTCGTTCGAGTTTACAGCATTGGAGTTTACCGAACCAATCAAAAATAAATATGCATACATGATGGTCGGGTTTGATGACACATGGAGAACGACAACATCCGAGCAACGAGTTGCAACCTATACGAATCTTGATGCGGGCGAATATGTATTTAGAGTTATCGCTTCCAACAACGACCGGGTATGGAACAATGAAGGAACATCGCTTAAGATTATTATTGCTCCTCCGTTTTGGGAAGCAGTATGGTTTCGTGCTGTTGGAATAGCGCTGTTTGCGAGCGTTATTTTTGGTATGTATAAGTTCAGGGTGAATTCGCTTCATCGGCAACGGGAAGCGAAGCAGAAATTCGCGCACCAACTCATCGAATCACAGGAAGCCGAACGGAAGCGAATCGCTTCGGAAATGCACGATGCTGTCGGACAGGATTTGCTTATCATTAAGAATCTTTCCTTCATGGCACTGGAAGAAGAGAACAATGAAGCGAAAGAAAAATATTTGTCTGAGATTTCTCAAACGGCATCTCAGACAATTGACGATGTAAGAAAAATATCGCATAACCTGCGCCCCTTTCAAATTGATAAGTTGGGTTTGACGAAAGCCTTGGAATCGCTTCTCACAAACATCTCAAAAACTTCTTCCATTCGTTTTACGTATGATGTTGACAGGATTGACGGTTTGTTTCCGAAACTTCATGAGATTCATGTTTATCGGATGTTGCAGGAGTGTTTGAACAACATCATAAAACATTCCGATGCGAATGAAGCGGTCATCACCGTAAGAAAAGTGAATGGCACTGTCGTAATTACCGTGAAGGACGATGGGAAAGGATTTACATCAGAACCGAACGAAGGGGAACTTAAATCTTCAGAAGGATTCGGGCTGTCGGGTCTCACCGAGCGAGTGACAATTCTTGGCGGTCATCTTTCTATCAGTTCAAAGATGCAGAAAGGGACGAACGTGAGTATCACGTTGCCTGTTGTGTAAATGCGTGACGTCTTTGATTATTCACTTGAGAGTTTGTACCTTCATAATAAATGAAAACAAAACTCTATCTTGATACATCTGTTCCATCATTTCTGTTTGCTAATGATTCGCCCGATAAACAAGCAGCGACAAAGGAGTTCTGGAAATTACTTCGACTCGACATTTTTGATGTGTTTATTTCGGATATTCTCCTCATTGAAATCGCACGTTCAAAGTTTCCATTAGACAATCAGTTGAAAAGTGCCATTGCAGAGATCTCACATGAAATTGTGCATGTAGATGATGAGATAGTTGCAGTTGCACAAAAGTATATTGAAGAAAAGATAGTTCCGGTCAAGTTTCGAGATGATGCTCTTCACTTGGCTTGTGCTTCCAAAACCTATGTTGATGCAGTTATAAGTTGGAATTTTAAACATTTTGTAAATCTTAAAACAATTCGCGGAGTGAACGGTGTAAACCGCATACTCGGCTTAAAAGAAATCGAAATTTTAACACCATACAGTTTTATTGAAAGAGATAGCAATGGATGATACGACATTAATTGAAATGATACATGACATTCGACTTCGACATTACGAGGAAATCAAAGACTTGAACACCAAAGATCTTGTCCAGAGGATTAGGAACGAAGCCGAACAAATAGAAAATGAAATTAACGAATTATATAACGGGAAAGATGCTTTAGTAAATACTTGAAAAAGTAAATATGCTTCGAACAATAGATATCATCATCGCCGACGACCACCCGATTTTCCGAAAGGGATTAAGGCAACTCATTGAATCTTCAGTGAATTCGTATGCAGTGAAAGAAGCGGAGGATGGGAAATCTGCTCTTCAGTTTGTGGAAGAACTGAAACCTGATGTTACCATTCTCGATGTTGATATGCCGGAGATGAACGGGCTTGAGGTAGCAAAGGAAATTGAAAAGCGGCGTCTCAAAACCAAGGTCATTTTTCTGACCATGTACAAAGAGGAAGAGTTGTTCAACGAGGCGCTTGACCACGGAGTGCTTGGATATATTCTCAAAGATAATGCAGCGAAAGAAATTTTGAATGCTCTCAATGCCGTAATGAAAAATGAGTATTATATCTGCCCGACCATTTCCAATTTTCTTGTCAACAGAAATCTTAAAGAAAAGAAACTTGCAAAATCCCAACCCGGTCTCGATGACCTGACACATTCCGAAAAAAACATTCTCCGTCTCATTGCCGAAAGCAAAACGAGCAAAGAAATCGCCGACGAACTGCACATCAGTTACCGCACGGTCGAAAATCATCGCACCAACATCTGCGCAAAACTGAACATTCACGGCAGCCACGCGTTGCTCAAGTTTGCGTTCGACAACAAACACCTCCTCTAAAGAGTTACAAGTTATCAGTTAAAAGTTAAAAGTGTAATCGACTTTTAACTTTCCTGTTTTGGTTAAACACTAACCTTTCACTTTTCATTTTTAACTTTTCACAGTTTTCTAAGTGGAAACACTTAGGAAACCGTGTGTTTGCCTTCCTCAAAAAAGTGAGGAATCCTCTATGTTTTCGCCCTTCTTTTCTCCCTACCTTTGTACCGAATTTTTACTGCGTACTTACTTAGCAACTGTGTTAGACATGAAAATTATGATCGTTGATGATGTGCCAAGGATTCGAAAAGTAATCATTGACATCCTAAAAAATATTGAGGCGGAATTTATCGAATGTGCCAACGGTAATGAAGCAGTAAAAGCATATGATTTATTTCACCCGGATTTTGTCCTGATGGACATTGAGATGAAAGGGATGAATGGCATTGATGCGACGAGAATTATCAAGCGGAAATACCACGACGCGAAAATCTGCATCGTGACTAATTACAGCGATGCTTTATTAACCAAGGCCGCGCGGGACGCCGGCGCAGTTGGCTACGTGTTGAAAGAAAATCTGCATGAGTTGCGGAAATTTATACAAGGCTAAGTGTGTGGCACATCAATACACATGAGAGTTTCCTATTTCAATAATTCACAATACAAACTACATAAGGACACAACAATGAAAAAGTTCATCGTACTTATACTCCTTATCATGAGCAATGTTCTTTTCAGTCAAACTCCAAAATATCCGTACCCGATTATTTTTCTGCATGGATTGGTCTCCAACGACACGACGTGGCGCGTGACAGTGACCGCGTTAGGCGGCAACGCTCGAGTGTTTGATGTCTGCCTGAACCACGATAGTGATTCATTGACCGCCTCGTTGACAACAACCGATGTGTATCCAATCGGATGGAGAGACACAGGCACGGCTCCTTCACCGACACGATTGTATGTTATGAACTTTGATAACACACAATTCGCTGTCACCGGACATGAAAACCACCGACTCAGCAATCAATCTGCAATCTTGAAGCAAGGTGTCGCGTTGAAGGCAATGATTCAGGCAGTGTTAGATATTGATAGCGCAGGTAAAGTCGTCCTCGTCGGTCACTCGATGGGTGGTTTGGAAATTCGTGAATATCTCCAACGCGGATTTAATGGAACTGTGAGCGGACGCGGAACGAATTGGGTTGACCAAACTTCCTCGTTTGGTCACCGCGTGGCAAGAGTTGTAACGACCGGGACTCCGCATTTGGGAAGTAATCATACGGGCGGTCAACTTGCAATTCCCGGAGTAAATGAAAAGAGCGAGGCATGTCGTGACCTTCGGTATCCGTATATAAAACCGGGAATTCCCCCCGTGAATGTTCCTGCGCCGTATCTTTTTGGCGGTGCGGAAAATCAATTCCAATGGAATCCTTCGCCCCATCATCTTGATGTGAATTGTAATGGTGTCGCAACGAATACTATCACCGGCATTAGTAGCGGAACAACATACAACGCATCAATGCCTCTCCCGACAAATATTCGTTATACGTATGTCACTTCAAACTTTGGCGGCACGGGACAGGATGGACTTGTTGAACTCTCGAAGATGTGGTTATACAGCGGTTCAACGCCTGCACCATCTACCGCCGATACATTATTGTTGAATATTTCCCACCTCTTGCAACCGATGGATGTTTCCTCAATCATACGCGGCATGGATGAGCCGGACGATACAACGCTGGGATACGAAATTCCAATCGCGCAACCGACGATTTGTTTCATCACAACAAAGATGAATGGCATTACCACCGACCGTGATGTATTTAAAGTGAGCGCTCTTTCTAATGGCATCATGGTGTTCAGTACGTTCGGTATGGGGGCAGGAGTTGATTCACTTATTGTTTCGACTGCGAACGAAGAAGTTGCTCGGGTTGCGAGCGCAAACGACACGGCGACAGCAATCATTTACAATGCAACACTTGGAACACGATACTATGTAACGGTTCGCGGAACAGCGTCCGACTCGACGTGGCAAAGTCCATATTTTTTAAGTGTTCTTTCCGGTTTGACTCCGCCTTCAACACAGGCATCAAATATTACAGCACTTTCAACCGAGGCGACACAATTTTCATTCAACTGGACAGATGGAAGCGGAACAAAACGCGCCGCATTTATCAAACAAACGAACACGGGAACAGCAATGCCGGATAGCAACGTCACGTATGTTGCAGATACTGTCTTTGGTTCAGGAATTCAAATTGGGACAAGCGGCTGGTACTGTGTCTTTAACGATACTACTCACCTCGGCGGAGTAACGGTAACGGGACTTACGCCGGGAACAGAGTACCGTGTGATGGTGTGTGAGTACGTCGGCACGGCGGGAAGCGAACAATACAACAGAGATACTGCGACCGGAAATCCACGAAACGTAACAACGACATCTTCGGGGACAGGTCTTTCCGGGCAAGTGAGTGTCGGAGCGACGCAAACATATACTTCCTTGACTGGTGTCGGTGGTTTATTCGAAGCAATCAATACGTTAGGATTGTCGGGCAATCTCATTGCTTCTGTTTCTTCCAACTTGACAGAGAATGGAAAGAATTCTCTTCGTCAGTGGACAGAAACCGGGGGAAGCGGTTTCACACTCAAAATCATCCCTGATGGAAATCAAGAACGAATGATTTCCGGTTCTGTGGATAGTGCGAATGGAATGATTCGTATTGATGGTGCAGACCGTGTAACGATTGACGGAAGATTTAATGGAAGCGGAAGGTATCTCCGTTTTGTAAATACTTATGGTGGCGGAAAAACGATTGGAATTTATAACGGTGTGAATACCTTTGCGCTTCTCAATTGTACGATAGAAGGAAAATCTGTTCTGGGAAACATCGGCGAACTGATATCTCTCAAGGCATGGGTAACGCCGAACAGCGGCATAACGATTAGCAATAATATCATTCGCAAGGCCGATGGACTGTATTACATAATAGTTGAAGGAATTTCTGCCAAGGGTGAAGCGGGTATCAGTAATACGACGATTTCTGAAAATGAATTCATCAATGTGTTACATGGGATTATTGTTGATAGTACACAGGGAAATCATTGGGTTATCAACGGGAACAGTTTTTATGGAACGGATTCGCTCGAGCTGTTGTACGGGATAATGTTTACTGCGTCTGCATCCAGCAACGATACGATTTCGATGAATTATCTCGGAGGGACGGCTCCGCAGTGCGGCGGCAATGCTTTAAAAATTCAAAATCGTTTCATTGGAATAACCTTCCGTACTGAAACGGGCAATAATAATTTGGTCATGAATAATACAGTACAGAACATTGATGGGAGTAAAGTTTATACGGACAAATCTTCTACTGGCATTAGATTTCTTTCAAGCGGGATTGTCCGCGGCAATATTATCGGTCATCCGACCGATAGCGCGAAGGGAATTCGTTACAGTATGAGCATTGCAAGTGAATTGAGATCAATCGAAACAAGTGCGGAGTCCACGTACAACAACACAATTGCAAATATTGATATGTATTGTGAAACACATTTACGGCAAAATACGATACGCGAAGCGCCTGCAACATTTTTTGGAATTGTTGTTCCGTATAGTGCTTCTACTACTTCAATAATCACAAAGAATAAAATTTATGCGACTCGTGTTACCGATGATTATTCGGATATGTGGTGGAAAGGAATAGTTGTTAATGCCAGTGCATCTGTGTTCAACAACATGATATCGTTTACTTCCGGCGACAACGACGTTGACTACGACCAATGCAGGGGAATTGAAGTTCAGAACAATACACCAAGGGTTGTGAATGTATGGCATAACACGGTGTTTCTTGCAGGAAAAATTCTCGCGTGGAACCGCAGTCAATGTTTTTACCGCTCGCACTGGGATTCATCTACAATTAGTTTGAAGAATAATATCTTCCGCAACGAACAATATGGCACGGGAATACCGATAGTTGTTACCGTTGGGTCGTTGCATAACCTTACGAGCGATTACAACGATTTCTCCACAACACATCCGGATTCTCTCGCGTTCTTTGAAGAGGCTTATTTGTTTGTGAATTTTGCTGCCTGGAAAACTCAAACCGGACAGGACTTACATAGTGTCACTCAACTTCCACACTTTGTTAATGCGGTGGGCGGAGATTTACATTTGACAGGCGCATCGCTCGGCGATATGAATCTTAGTGGAATTCCCCTTGCTTCTGTTCCGTATGATATTGATGGCGAGGAACGAAATCTTGCACGTCCGTATATGGGCGCAGATGAGAACTTGCTGTATCCTCTTGTAACATCGTACAACATTATTGCAACCGCGGGAACAGGCGGAACCATCAATCCTTCCGGAACGGTGGTTGTGCCTGAAGGATATAACAGGCAATTCACCATTACTCCCAACGCGGGCTACACGCTCGATAGTGTGGTTGTTGACGGTGTGAAAGTGGACTCGACAACGAGGTACACGTTTATCAATGTGACGGCGAATCATACCATCAGTGCATACTTCTCCGGCAATGATTACACAATCACTGCGACAGCAATCGGTAGCGGGAACATCACTCCATCCGGTTCCGTCGTGGTACTGCACGGTGCGAATCAATCCTTCACGATTACTCCCGATGAAGGGAGTGCGCTTGATAGTCTTGTTGTAGATGGTGTGAGAGTGGACTCGACAATGAGTTACACGTTCACTGCCGTAATTGCAAACCATTCAATCACTGCGGTGTTTTCATCCTCTCAAATGGTTATGCAACTCAGCATGATGGATAAATGGAATATGATTTCCGTACCGTTGTTGATGAGTAACTACGCGAAAACTTCACTCTTCCCGACAGCAGTTTCCGATGCTTTCAAGTATCAGGCGGGATACACTTCGCAAGCGACGCTTGCCAATGGTGTCGGTTATTGGTTGAAGTTCGACGGTGGGCAATACGTAACGATGACAGGATATAATCGTTTACACGACACAGTCGAAGTAAGCGAAGGATGGAACATGATTGGAACACTCAGTTCTCCTGTTGCAGTGACTAATCTTGTTTCGCTTACTCCGGGACTTGTGTTGTCTCAGTTCTTTGGCTACGCAAACGGCTACACAACAGCAGACACGCTGAAGCCTGCCAAAGGATACTGGGTGAAGGCTAATATAAACGGGCAGTTCGCGCTTCTCGCTCTGTCATCCACTACATCGAGAAGTACCATTCGTTTCCAGCTGACGAATGAACTGCCCCCTTCACCGCCGTCGCCTGAAACCCAACACCTAACACCTAACACCTTTAACCTAAGCCAGAACTATCCCAACCCATTTAATCCATTGACAATTATCAATTATCAATTGCCAATTGACAATTATGTAACGCTCAAAGTGTACAACGTTCTCGGTGAAGAAGTAGCCACACTCGTTGACGGGTTACAGGTTGCGGGTTACAAGTTCGTGGAATGGGATGCGAGTAGATTACCAAGTGGAATCTATTTCTACCGACTAACAGCCGGTTCGTTCACGGAAACGAAGACGCTGTTGTTGATGAAGTAAGTAAGTAGTTGAGTAGTTGAGATGTGAGATATGAGATAAGTGAGATGGAAGTTTGTTGCACTTATGATTCTCCTTATCTCCCTACTCCCTCGCTCCCTTGCTTCATACCAGTGAAGTGAGTGTGAAGGAGAACGAGTGTGCGGCTCGCTTGTGGAAAGAAAGCGTAACTCACGTTAAGGATTACAAGAATGTTTTCTGAAACAGGTGAGCCGCATCGTTATTAAATACAGTGTAGAGTCCGAGTCGTCATCGGATTTGCACCGGCTGTCAATGTCCACACCATGACAGAAGATGTGTCATGGAATGGTCCATGACACCCAAGAAAAAGCGCTTCAATACTCTCTCATAGTATCAATCAACCGAGAGATTCGTTCTTTTCAATATTCATTGAAAACGCTTCATTTAGGGCAATTTATCTCTCCCTGAAGGCAGGGGGATGTCTCCCTCAGCGTTCAGGGAGACATCCCTTACTGATTCGGGATATATCCCTCAGTGGTTGGGGATACATCCCTGGACAGAGCGGGTTGTTTCCCGCTTCGATACGGGAAACATCCCGGAAGGATGAGGGATGTTCACCACAGGATAGCTGGATGAAACGACCGAACAGCAGGGAAGCATCCCTGTGCAGAAGGTGTTGTTTCCCGAATGAGTGAATCATTGATAGTGAAAGAACCATCGCAACGAACAGGAAAATGATGTATGCAGTCTGAATATAAAAATTGTACAAACATGTCGTGGCTGTCCGACAAGAAAGGGTCAGTCATTGTTTCGTCGAAGTTGTCAAAAAAGGCAACCATAGTGAGCGTGTTGCCAAAGGGTCATTGCCATATGGTTGCCCAAAAAGCAACTTCGGTGTGTGGCACATTTGAAGAGTGTGTTCCGAATACCGAAACAGAGTCAATGCGAAGAAAGAAGCGACGAGGAGATTGCTTCATCCCGTTCTGATACGTGATGAACGGGACTCGCAATGACAATGAAGTGTGGGTCATTGCGAATCCCGCTTCAGCGGGGTGAAGCAATCTCCCAACCCCAATGGAAACGTGACTACTATTGAACCAAATCTGTCGGTTCATTGCCACGATGAATCCCGTGGCGGGTTGGGGACTCAGACAGAAATCAGATTTTGGAAATTACTTTGAAGATAAAATTTTTGTTCACATAAAATCTAATTCACTATATAATAACAATACAGTAAAGGAGAACGCTATGAAACGCTTCTCAACAACCATCTTATCATTCTTGATGTTCTTTACATATTTTTCGCTGACGGTGATTGCGCAGTGGTCAACCAACCCGAACTATAATACCGCAATCGTGACGGCGGCAAACTATCAGTATGAACCCGCTCTCGTTAGCGATGGAGCCGGAGGCGCTATCATCCTTTGGGGGCAGAATTCCGATGAGGGTTCTTCAGACATATTTGCGCAACGGATTAATTCCTCCGGTGTAGTTCAGTGGAATGTAAGCGGTGTGGCAATCTGTACGGAACCACATACTCAGGACGATGTAGTCATGACCACCGATGGAGCCGGGGGCGCTATTATTGCATGGCGTGATTATCGGAACGGCAATGGTGATATCTATGCCCAGCGTATCAATGGCTCGGGAGTGGTCCAGTGGACTGCAGACGGAATTCCCATCTGCACACAAACAGATGACCAATACTATCCCATCATTGTGAGTGACGGAGTAGGAGGCGCAGTACTACTGTGGGAGGATAGGCGCGGAGGGTATGAAGATTTATACGCACAACGAATTGATGGTTCGGGAACTCTCCGGTGGGCTGTCAACGGTATTGCCGCATTTACTGCCACGTTCTATGTGGAATATGTGAGGGTTGCCAGTGATGGAGAAGGAGGAGCCATTGTTACATGGTACGACAACCGTCATTGGAATACCAACATTTTTGCCCAGAGAATTGATTCCACAGGCGGGCTTCCCTGGACTCAAAATGGTGTATCTGTCTGTACCGCAGTGTACAGTCAAGAAAACCCTGAAATCATAAGTGATGGAGCCGGAGGCGCGATTATCTCCTGGTACGACAATCGAACCGGCAACAATGGAAATATCTACGCTCAACGAATAAATGCCGCCGGCAGTCCCCTCTGGACAGCCGATGGCGTAGCTATATGTACTGCCCCGGATGGTCAAGATTCTCCTCACCTTGTAACGGATGGGCTGGGCGGCGCGATTATTTCATGGCGCGATTACCGTCAAAATCACGCGAGTATCTTCAGCCAGCGAATTAACCCCGCGGGGAGTATCCTGTGGGCAGTCAATGGTGTTGAACTCTACTCCTCATACAACAGTATATACGATGTATCAATGGTGAGTGATGGAACAGGAGGGGCTGTCATTGCATTGCAAGCCTATCCCTATGACGATAATTTTCAGGATATTGTTGCCCAACGAGTTGATCTCAATGGGAATGTGCTATGGTTTGAACATGGTTTGGGAATTTGTACAGCAAATAATGACCAAGAGAGTCCGGTAGTCATTCACGACGGTACGGGTGGTTTTATCTTCGCCTGGGAAGATAATCGGAATAATGAAAGTGATATCTATGCCCAATGGGTGAACGGAAGCGGTACGAATTTTCAGCCGCCTGCAGGACAAATCCTTTCCATTCAAGATGTCGGAAATGACCAAGGAGGCAAGGTACGTATCCAGTGGCAGAGGTCTCCGAATGATATTACGGAAGGAAGCGCGCTTCAAACAACTACCTATGGTGTTTGGAGAAAAATACCGGAAGGCATGACTTCAATGAGAACGAAGAATCCTCAAGCCCCGTTCGTGAATGATACGTTGGGTGCGAACTATGATTTTATCACGACGGTAGCCGCCGTTCAATCACCGACGTATAATTTCGTTGCACCAACGTTAGATGATTCTTCCGCCTCCGGCACTCATCCGTTTACGTATCTCATAACCGCGCACACAGTAAAACCGCTGATGTATTTCGTCTCTCAATCTGCCAACGGTTACTCGGTAGATAATCTTGCACCGACTGCGGCGCAAACGCTTGCGGCCGAGGTGCTTGCCGGTCCTTCCGTGCGGTTAACATGGAATGAGAATCTCACGGATGATGATGTGAGCAAGTATGAAGTTCACCGCTCGCTCACGAGCGGGTTCACACCGAACGCCGGAACGAAAATCGGTCAGACAACCGGAATCCAGTTCGACGATGGAAGTCCGGTGCAGGGTTCTGTTAACTATTATCGAATCGTAACGCGCGATATTCATGACAATCAAAGTTTGCCGTCGGTTCAGGCGTCTGCCGAGTTTGGCGTAACAATGCTTTACAGCATGAATGATAAATGGAACATGCTCAGCGTTCCGCTTACTGTAGATGACTACACAAAAACAACCTTGTATCCAACCGCCGTCTCCGATGCGTTCAGGTATCAGGCGGGTTATCAAATCGCTACAACGTTAGCCAATGGTTCAGGATATTGGTTGAAGTTCAACGGCAGTCAGAATGTTTCCGTGAGCGGTTTTATGAGAACAGAAGAAACCATTTCTGTTGCAGAAGGATGGAACATGATTGGTTCAATTTCATCCGCCATTGCTCCGGCTCAGATTACTTCCACGCCTCCGGGACTTGTTACATCTCAGTTTTACGGTTACAGCGGCGGCTACATTCAAGTTGATACGATCCAACCGGGGAAAGGATATTGGGTGAAAGTTAACGCGGGTGGAACGCTTACGTTGTCGTCATTGGTCAATAGTCATTTGTCGTTGGGGAAAATTGAGATTGTGCCGACGAGTGAACTGCCACCTCCGCCGCCTGAAGGTGACGGCAATGTATCTGGAAACCCGAAACCCGAAACCTTCAGTCTGAGTCAGAACTATCCCAACCCGTTCAACCCTTCAACCGTTATTGGTTACTCGTTACCGGTTGATTCGTGGGTGACGCTGAAAATGTACAACATGCTTGGTGAAGAAGTCGCTACGTTAGTTGACGGTTTACAGGTTGCGGGTTACAGGTCGGTGGAGTGGGATGCGAGTAATCTGCCAACCGGTGTTTACGCGTATCGCATTCAGGCAGGTGAGTTTTCAGAATTGAAGAAACTTTTGTTACTTCGATAAACAACCCCTTGGATTGTTGGAGTAGTGGAGTATTGGAGTACGAAGGATAATATCTCCAATACTCCATTACTCCTTTCAATCGGGTAACGATTATTTTATTTCTTTCAATGCCCGTTCCGTTGCAACGAGCATTGCTTCTGCGCCGACAGGCGCGCCGGTCGCATTCTTCATCCAGATATCCGGCGCAATACTTCCCGCTTTCACCATGCGCTCAAACTCTACTCCGATGCTTCCGGCTTTTCTCATCTGCTCTTCGATTTGATGCGCAATCAAATGTCCGATGGGATAATCCGGCAAGTACAGAAATGAATGAATCATGTGAGAGTAAACACCGAGAAGAGTAACATCTTTCTTGTTGAATACCGGTGCGTAAAATTTGTTCCAAACATCTTTTGAGATTTGCATTGTTGCTTGCTTCAATTCAGCAGGAGTTGTTTTTGGATTTTCATACATCCAATGCCAGACAGCCATATCAACCAGAGCGACACCCGCAATTTCGTATGTTCCCCAGAAATCGTTCAACGTTTTGAGCGCTTCGGTTTGTGGATCGGGCGCTGTCAAGCCGAGCAGTTCCAAATCATGTCCCTGAAACACAAACGCAAGCGCTTCTGTGAATGCAGTGTTTGGAACGCCGTTGAGTAACGTGTGGTCAATGTCGTTCAGTGATAATGTCTGTTCGACATTGTGTCCCATTTCATGCACAGCGATGTTGTAGCCTTTGTAATTCATTCCCGACTTTTCAACTCGTGTGCGAAGTCGTGCCTGAACACCACGCATTCCTGCCCCTTGTGCATGACCGGAACCGCGTGCCGGGTCAACTGCGATATTGTTTGCAATATAGTTCGCCCGTTCCGGTGAGAAACCTAATTTGATGAGGAGAGCAGGCATGTCATTTTTATAGGCATCGGTAGTCGGATATTTCTTTGCAACAATTTCATCCAACTCCGAAGGTGTGTATTTTCCTTGTGGTTTGAATCCGTTATACCACATGTCGAATGGTTCGAGCGAACGACCGAGACGTTTCTTGATAAGTTTGGCAGTTTTCTCAACGAGCGGAGAAGCAAGCACTTGTTCAAGCATTGCCTTCACGCGCGTTTCAGGAATTTCTCTGTTGATTTCGAAACGACGTGCAATAAGAGTTGGTGCGTTTGGCGAGTACGCATCTGCCAATGCCGATGCCTGAAATGTTTTGAGGAGTGTGGCATATCGTTCATCCGGTTCAGGTGCGTTGGAAATTTTCATGTCAGCAGGCGCAGGTGAATCGGCATCATTTACATCTGCCGCTTTGACTTCGTTCGTGAACGGATTCCAATCAACATGAGGATTGTTGACGACGACATCGGGAATTGTCTGGTCAACAATTCGTTCCATCACTTTTTGAATCATCCGTTGTTTGGGAAGTCCATCTTTGCCAAACGAATAATTTGATTTAATTTCATCACGAAGATTCCAGTGCGAAAGGAGGCGCATCTTTGCAGGAAATAACCGCTCCCCTTTTTCATTGAGAAGATGATGCATCCAGATATTGTACTCAGCAATGTATTGGTCTGCTTCCGCGCCTGCCTTGGCGATGGCAAGATTCACGTCGGAAGGAACGCGGCGGGAGAAACGTTGTGCGAGCCGCACTTCTGCCCACTGACGGCGTGACCATGTTTCCCCTTGAGTCAATCGTTCATCAAGCGTGGTAAGCGGGAAGTTCAGTAAGACGGTGAAAGCAAGTTTGTTCTGAAAGAAATCATCGAGGATGTGCGCTGAAGGTTCGTACGCCGCGAATGTTTCATCGAACGGGTAAATCGTTCCGATGTCAAGGTCGGTTTGTGTCCGAAGGTTTCGGCTGATTTCTCCCATGTGTCCGTCCATTTTTTCTAAAAGATTTTCGAAGCGAGTGAACATGACATCGAGCGTAGATTTGTCGCCGGCAAAGTTTGTGCGAACAAATTCTTCGAACACTACGGCATCACCATCTTCCGCGCGCCAAAAATTTGCAACCTGACGAAGTCCTTGTTGCAGACGTGCTCGTTGCCCTTCTCCGTATTGTTTGAGAAGTTCGGTTTCAAGTTTTGCCTGCGAATTTCCAAGCCACGGGAGTTGTTGTGGCTGAGCGTTCGTTGTGTGAATCATGAAAAAGAAAAGAAAAAATATAATGAGTGATTTTGTGACCATAGAAAATTCCTTTGAAGTGTATTCATAGTGGATAAAATGAGCGGTGAGAATGTACGGCATCAGGAAAACAATTCCAAGAAGTTCAACCGCAACGGACATGAAATTTCCGATAGTTTCTTTGTACAACCTCGTGAACCCAATGGTTGAAAATATCAAACCTTGTTATTCAAAAAGAAAAACGTACATTCAGCCTCATGAAAGAAATTCTTTTGACAAAAAACCGATGGCTGAAATTTGTGTTGCTCCTCTGCGTGTGGGGAGTTGTCGGGACGTTGTTCACGGTTCAGTCATACTTGTATCGAATCAATGTCGGTCAGCAGATTACATTCTGGGATTTATATCCGTCAGAAGTATTCTTTTTTCTTTCGTGGGGATTGTTAACGCCGCTCCTTGTTTTTAGTGCGCGAAAATTCCGCGTCGGGAGGTCGAACTGGATTTCGAGAATTGGAATACATCTGTTAACGGCAGTTGGCATTGCGTTAACTCAGCGGTTTCTCTATGAGTTCATCGTACAACATTTGAAAGCAACTGCCGAGCGTCCTTTTTCGTGGGAGCGATTAACGAACAATGTTATCGGCTTTTCCGATTACGGATTTTTCATTTACTTCATCGTTGTCTTCATCGCTCATGCGGTTGATTATTACAAGCAAATGAATCAGGCGCAACTCAATGAAGCGAAACTGAGAGAAGAACTTACCAATTCGCAACTGCACGCGTTAAAGATGCAACTTCAGCCACACTTCTTATTCAACACACTCAATACAATTTCCGTGTTGATAAAAGATGAGCCGCAGAAAGCCGAACAAATGCTCGCTCTTCTGAGCGATTTGCTTCGCCTGACATTGCAACATACCAACACTCAGGAAATTAGTTTGAAGGAGGAGTTGAAGTATCTCAAACTGTATCTGGAAATCGAACAAATCCGATTTGGCGAACGATTGAAGATTCGGATTGACGCCGATGAAAACACGCTCGATGCAAAAATCCCAACGCTGATTCTTCAACCGCTCGTCGAAAATGCCATCAAACATGGCATTGGCGAAAGAAGGGGAGAAGGTGTTATCGAAATTCGTTCGATGCGGCACCATCAAAATCTGAACATCGTTGTAAAGGATAATGGGAATGGTTTGAACGCTCTCAACAATTCACACTCTACCGGTATCGGGCTTTCTAATTCTCGTTCGAGATTACAGTCATTGTATGGAAGCGCTTCATCAATATCAATTTCCAATGGTGACAATGGCGGCGCGGTTGTGGAAATTCTCATTCCGTTTCATACCGAAAGTATATCCTGAATATGTTCGTTCGCACTCTCATTGTTGATGATGAACTGATTGCACGAAAAGGTGTCCGCCGGTTCCTGAACGCAGAATCTGACATTGAAATTATCGGTGAATGTGCCGATGGTGTTGAAGCGGTTGAGACAATTCAAAGCAATAAACCGGACTTAGTGTTGCTCGATATTCAGATGCCGGAACTTGATGGCTTTGGTGTGATTGAAGCGTTGGAAGGGAAGATTGTTCCTGTTATCATCTTCATTACTGCGTTTGATGAGTTTGCTCTGAAAGCATTTTCGGTACACGCGTTGGATTATTTGTTGAAGCCGCTCCGACAGGAACAACTTCATCACGCCGTGGAGCGTGCAAAAAGTATTCTTCAATTCAAACAAACTGAAAAGTTCCGGGAAAAATTAGATACCATGCTTCAGTATGTTTCTCTCCAAAGGAAATACCTCGAACGGCTCATTATCAAATCTCAAAAAAATATTATTGTTGTTCATGTGCGGGACGTGGATTGGTTTGAAGCATACGGCGACTACATCCGTGTCCATTGCGGCACGAAGACGCATCTCATCAGGAATACGATGAATGAACTCGAACAACGTTTAGACCCGGGTGTATTTGCCCGCATTCACCGCTCGACCATTCTCCAACTCAACCGTGTGAGGGAACTTCGTCCGCTTTCGAACGGAGATTTTGTCGTGACATTGTTAGACGGTGTGAAAGTTTCTCTCAGCCGAACGTACAGCGAAAAAGTGTTAGAGGCGCTTCAAGGCATTCGATAACGAACTGACGAACGTTTTCTTTTCACGGTTCATCTTTCCTTTTACACGGTTCATCGAATAACGGTGGATTCGCGTGCATTTATTCCGTATATCTGTGCAGAAATATTTTCAACAACTGCACAGAATGCTATGAACTTTTCATTACAAACATTAAACAGGAAACAACAATTATTTGTTAGCTTGATGTTCTTATTGATTTTTCAATCAACAAGCACGGCACAACAATTTACCAAGATAACTTCCGGTTCACATGTGAATGACCTTGCCGCATCAAGAAGTGTCAATTGGGTAGATTACGACGGCGATGGCGACTTGGATCTGTTCGTCACGAGAGGAAAACAAGGCGGACAAAATAACATGATGTTCAGAAATGACGGCGCACCGAACTACACATTCACAAAAATGGACACGATGATTATTTCCCGTGACAACGAACCATCCGATGGAAGCAGTTGGGGTGACATGGATAATGACGGCGACCCCGATTTGTTTGTGGTGAACTGGTACAACAGAAATAATTTGATGTACCGGAACAACGGGCAAGGAAAATTCACGCGAATAACGACGGGAAATCCGGCAACCGATGGCGGGTACTCTGAGACGTGCAGTTGGGGTGATTACAACAATGATGGGTTGTTGGATTTGTATGTTTCGAACAGTGCAGGAACATTGAAAAATTTTCTGTACAAAAATCTCGGGAACGGCCAGTTCCAGAAAATAACAACCGGCGCAATTGTGAATGACGGAAAACATACTCGCGGTGTGAATTGGGTTGATTATGATAACGACGGCGACCTCGACATGTACGCGCTCAATGAAGAAAATGAAAACGAAGACTTGTACAAAAATATGCTCACCGAAACAGGTGTTGATACGTTTGCCAAAGTAACAACCGGTTTGCTGGTGACAAGCGGAGGTTCCTCGTGGAGCGGAAGTTGGGGAGATTATGATAACGACGGCGACTTCGATGTGTTTGTTACAAATTGGGGATATCAGCAAAACAAACTTTTCCGGAATGATGGCGGCGGAAATTTCGATACAATCTCTGCCGGGACACTGACGAGCGAACAAGATTATTTTGCCACAGCGAGTTGGATTGATTATGATAATGACGGCGATTTGGATTTGTTTGTGACTACTGCGTACGGAGGAAGTCAAAAGTGTTTCTTGTATAAAAATGAACTGATTGAAACAGGTCAACCGACGTTATCAAAAATTACTACTGAACCGCTTCTTAATGAAAACGGATATTGGTACGGCGAAAGTTGGGCAGATTATGATAACGATGGAGACCTTGATGTATATGTTGCAGGAACCTTGAGCGAAAATGCAAAGAGTATTTTCTACAAAAATAACGGAACAACAAACGCCTGGTTGAAACTCGATTGCATCGGAACAGTAACAAACAAATCTGCTATCGGCACAAAGATAAAAGTGAAGGCGACGATCAATGGAAATCCGGTTTGGCAACTTCACGAAATAGATGGACAAAGTGGTTATTGCGGGCAAACACTTCAACAACACTTCGGACTTGGTGACGCGACAATTATTGATTCGTTGGTTGTGAAATGGTTCTCAGGTCAAGAACAGGTGTTCACTAATGTTCCGGTTAATAATCACTTCACCATTGTGGAGAATGATTCAACTTCTCTGGAACTATCGTCACCGGAACATGGAAGCACGAGCGACCAAATTACTATCAACCTGAAATGGCACGGTAAGTTCTGGACTGCACCGTACCGCGTTCAGGTCGCAACTGATTCGACTTTCACTTCGGAAATCGTTCTGGAAGATTCGACCGTGAATGATACGTCGCGGTCAGTTTCAATTTCTTCGAACAACAAGACATACTTCTGGCGCGTCCAATCACAAAGGACGATGTATCCCAATATCTGGTCTGCTGTCAGGAAATTCAGTAGCGTGATTGCGCCACCGGTTTCTCCGTCGTTGGTTTTCCCTGTGAACGGAGATAGCAATCGTTCAATCGTTCTCTCGATGAAATGGAGACGTTCAACGAACGCGTCACGTTATCATTTAAGAATTTCTACCGATTCACTTTTTTCAACATTTGTGTTTGATGATTCCCTGCTTGCAGATACGAACAAATCGGTTGGTCTGTTAGCAAACAAAACAAAGTATTACTGGAAGGTTCGTTCGGGAAATATTTCCGGATACAGCGCTTTCACATCTGCATGGAATTTTTCTACCATTGTTGATACGCCATCTATTCCACTTCATGTTTTTCCGGCAGGAGGTGCGGTTGATGTTCCTCAATCATTATTATTCGTGTGGAACCGTTCAAACGATGCTCAAACCTACAGACTTCAGGTTTCAACAGATTCGTTGTTCTCGAGTTTCATTGCCGATGTTCAAAACATACCCGACACCTCGAAGCAAATTGAATTGCCGAACGGATTTACAAAATATTTCTGGAGAGTGCGTGCAACAAACATCGGTGGAACAAGCGCGTACAGTGTTGCTGTAGGTTTCCGCACCATTCTTTCAACACCATCACTTCACGCACCGGCAAACGCTTCGCATCAACTTCAATTATTAACATTTGCTTGGTTAAACAACGTAAGTGCTGAACGATATATTTTTCAACTCAGCATTGATAGTTTGTTCGCTACGACGCTCCGCTCGGATACGATTCAAACCGATACAATAACAAGCGTGGAGGGCTTACTTCTTGGAACACGATACTACTGGAGAGTTCGTGCAGAACGAACAGAAAGTATCAGCGAATGGTCAACTGTTTGGTGGTTCGATGCTGATGTAACGACGATGAATATGCAAGTGAATGGGCGATGGAATCTCATTTCGCTCCCTCTTCTTTCAAATGATTTGCAAAAAGAAATTCTTTTCCCGAATTCAAGTTCGTCTGCGTTTTCATTCGGCAGTTCCGGTTACGTAGCAGAAGAAACATTGAACATCGGGATTGGGTATTGGTTGAAATTTGATAGCGCTCAAGGATTGACAGTCAATGGAACCTTACTCAATAGTGTAGCAATTGAAGTTCGTGAAGGATGGAATCTACTCGGTTCACTTTCTCAATCGTTGGCAGTTACGGAAATTTCTTCAACGCCCGGCGGAATTGTTACTTCCGAATTTTATGAGTACGAAAACGGATACACAACGACAGATACTCTCAGACCGGGAAAAGGGTACTGGGTGAAGGTGAATCAGGCAGGTACGCTTACATTCTCGTCATTCGTTATTGGTAATTTGTCATTGGGAAAAATAAACGCGCTTGCATCAGATGAACTACCACCTCCGCCGCCTGAAGGCGAGGGCAATATCGAACCGGAAACCCGAAACCAGAAACCGGAAACATTCAGTCTTGAACAGAACTTTCCTAATCCATTCAACCCGACGACGGTGATACGTTATCAACTTCCGGCTGAATCGAATGTGACATTAAAAGTATTTGATGTGTTGGGAAAAGAAGTTTCTGTACTTGTGAATGAAATTCAGGATGCAGGATATCAACAACTCGAATGGGATGCAACCTCAAACCCGAGCGGATTGTATTTTCTTCACTTGAAGGCAGTAGCTCTCCACGATGCTACAAATGGTTATTCTCAAGTGAGGAAGCTGGTGGTGAGTAAATAAAAATAAATATAGAGTTTCTCTCAAAGCCGATTTTAGAAAATGAAATCGGCTTTTTTATTCCCTCCCAAATTATTGTCTCAACTCTGAAGCCATGAAATTCATTAACAATCAAACTTGATAACAATAGACTGAAGAACAAAGACTTTGCTTGAGTTGAAAAGAAATACCTTTATTTATCAGATTTTTGTTGTTGTTTTTGTAGAGTAAAGCTCCGTTCGCATGGCATACTGCTTGTCAATTTTTCTCTGTTATCTTTCTTTCAATCAACCATGAACTTTATGCAAACCAGATTTTTCCATCTTCTTTATCTTATTGGATTTTGTCTCACTGCTTTTTCTCAAGAACCATTCAACAGCGAAGACGAGAAAATGCTTATCAAAAACGAAATCGAACGGTACAAACATCGGTTTGTAACTCAGCAAGCAACGCTTGCTGATGAGCGGTACGACGTAACGTACTACAAACTCGATATCATCGTAACAACCTCTCCGCAATATATTCGCGGAAGTGTGTTGATGAAAGCATTCAGTAAGCAAGAAGGATTGGCAACGATGACCATTGATTTAATGAACTCGCTGACAGTTGATTCGGTTATCATCGGGACAACAAGCGTTGGTTTTACTCAGCACTCTTCTTCGTTTAATGTTACACTTGACAGAACATATACGCTCGACGAAGAAATAGACGTGACGATATATTATCACGGCGTTCCGGGGAACAGCGGCTTCGGGAGTTTTGAATTTTCTTCTCACTCGGGAACACCGTGGGTGTGGAGTCTGAGTGAACCGTACGGCGCAAAGGATTGGTGGCCCTGTAAAGACCACCCGACGGATAAAGCAGACTCGGCTGATATTCTTGTCACATGTTCATCTTCATATAAAGTCGGGTCGAACGGAAAATTACTCAGTGTCGTTGAAAACGGAAACGGAACGTCCACACATCATTGGAATGAATCATATCCGATTCCGACGTATTTGATTTCAATTGCAATTACAAATTATTCATCCTTCTCGAACTGGTTTCATTACTCGCCGACAGATTCGATGGAAGTGTTGAACTATGTGTTGCCGGAACATCTTTCCAGTGCGCAGGCAAATCTCCCGCGCACGGTTGATATGCTGGAAATTTATTCCGACTTGTTCGGTTTGTATCCGTTTATCAATGAAAAATACGGACACAGCGAGTTTGGCTGGGGCGGCGGCATGGAACATCAGACAATGACTTCGCTTGGCGGATTTAGTGAAGGACTTGTCGCTCATGAACTCGCGCACCAGTGGTTCGGCGATATGATTACTTGCAGAACTTGGCCCAACATCTGGTTGAACGAAGGATTTGCAACGTATCTGGAAGCGTTGTATTACGAGCGGCAATACGGTTCTGCCGCGTACTGGGGAAGCGTTACAGGAGAGATGAATAGTGCAAAAACTGCCGTCGGTTCCATCTATGTGAGCGATACGAACAACATCGGAAATTTATTTAGCGGCTCACTCGTCTACGCGAAAGGAGGCACAGTTCTGCACATGTTACGACATGTTCTTGGAGATACTGCGTTCTTTACTTCGATGTACACCTATGCGAATGATCCGAGGTTCAAATACGGAACAGCCGTGACGGAAGATTTTCAATCGGTGTGTGAAACTGTTTCAGGAAAAGACCTTGATTATTTTTTCGCCGAATGGATTTACGGCGAAAAATATCCCAAGTACATGTTCGGATGGAGCGCTCAACCGGTCACCGGCGGATACGAAGCAACCATCAACATCAATCAAACAACGGGAACGAGTAACCCGGCATTTTTTACCATGCCGGTTGATATAAAATTTTCTGCATCGGGTTGGGATACTACGATTACGGTTTTCAACAATCAACAAATACAATCATTTACTACATTGCTTTCACACGAACCAACATCGGCGCAACTCGACCCGAACAATTGGATACTCAAAGATTTTACAAAAGCATTTTCCGCTACACCATCCAGTCTCACGTTCGGAACGGTAAATGTCGGGGGAAGCAAAACTCTCAGCGTGACGGTGAAGAACAACGGAGTTTCTACGATGACGTTTTCTTCTGTTGTATCTGATATGGCACAATATACGGTCACACCATCAACCGGTAGTATTGCTGTTGGAGAGAGTCTGAAATTTGATATTACGTTCACTCCAACCGGCGATGGCTCAAAAATCGGACATATTATTTTCACGCACAATTTAGGAACGCCTGACCAAATTACTGCAACGGCATTCGGACTTTGGCCCCGCTACACACACAGACTTTCCCAAAACTGGAATCTTGTCTCGCTTCCGGTTACACCCGCTGACCCGCGCAAGACGACAATATTTTCCGCTGCCTCCTCTGCCGCGTTTGCTTTTGAAGGAAGTAACGGGTACGTTGCCAAGGATTCTCTTGTTGAAAATAAGGGTTACTGGATAAAATATAATTCTGAAACGAATGTCACCTTTATGGGATATACGCGCAATACCGATACTATTGAAGTGAATTCAGGATGGAATCTTGTCGGTTCATTAACGAGGGCAATTTCTGTTGATGATGTTGTAACTGAACCATCGGGAATTCTTGCTTCGGAGTTTTTCGGTTACAATGTTGGATATGCGATGACTGATTCACTCAAACCTTCGAAAGGATATTGGGTGAAAGTTAGTCAGGATGGGAAATTGATTTTGGAATCTAATACGCGTACGTACAAACGGAATGATGGAGAAATGGGTGTGATGGAGGAAGCAACAACGAACAACAAAAAAACAATTCAGTTACGACGATGGCGATGAAGTTGTTTGGTTTTGTATTTCTGACAATATTTGTTGTAGGATTTACGATGAATAACAAGAAGTTCACAATCACTTCAAGTGCATTCGACCACTCAAAAGCGATTCCTTCTAAGTACGCGAATACAGGAGTGCTTGGAGGGAAGAATATTTCTCTCCCTCTTTCGTGGGAACACCCACCGAAAGAGACCAAGTCGTTTGCAATTTCGATAGTTGATGTACACTCGGTTGCAAATAACTGGGTACATTGGCTCGTTGTCAATATTCCGTCGAATGTTGATTCGCTCTTCGAAGGCGCATCAACGACAAGCAAATTACCGGCAGGCGCCAAAGAATTGAACAACACATGGGGAGTTGTTGGTTACGGCGGACCGCAACCGCCGAAAGGTTCCGGCGCTCATCGGTACGAAGTAACTGTCTATGCGCTCAGTGTGGATACACTCGAACTTGATGTTCATACATCATTGACTAAATTCAAAAAGGCAATTGACGGACATGTCATCGCTATGGCAAAAACTATCGGAGTGTTTGAGCGGATGTAACACAACCTTGTATTTCTAACCATGTGATGACTGCATGGTGTAAGAGTTTCATAATCTAATCATTCAACAGGAAACGAATATGGTAATCTTTCTACTTCTTTTCGTCTTCATCATCCCATTTCCTGTTCTTTCTCAATCAAATTCTTCATCGTATCAAAGCGATGAGGTTCTCGTTCTTCTTCCGACATCCAAAGCGATGGACGCAATTCAACATCAACCGAATGTTGTTCGCTTATATCATCGCTTCCCGGAATTTTATGTTGCAGGTTTGTCACGGCAAACGCTGAACGAATACTCGCGCTCGGAAAAGAATATTCAGATTCTTGATGAGCGACCGTGGAGCGCGTCGTATGCTGTTTCCACAAAGTTAGGTGTGCAATCTCTTGAACGAACATACCGGGGGTTTGATGTTACTGTGCTGTTCAAATCGGAAGAGTTCGATATACTGAGCGGAAACGAGAACATCTTTCAGCGGCTGCGGCAAGCAAAGTATTCTCTTGTTGAAATCGAACCGGTTCCGTTGACATTTAATCCGTTGCCGGAAGTTTCGATGATGCGCGATAATCCGCATCCGAGCGACCCCATCAGTACTATTATTGCAAAGATAGCCGATTCCTCGATTCGTTCGTACATCCAGCAAATGCAGGATTTCGGAACGCGTTACTGCACAAATGCAAACCGCGACAGCGTGTTTCGGTGGTTGCGAAACCGTTATCTCGAAACGGGAATTACGGATGTTGCTTATGATAGTTTTCAGTATAGTAGTACATGGCAGAAAAATATTATTGCAACGATTCCCGGAACTGTGAATCCTTCTCTTGAAATTATTATTGGTGGACATCTCGATTCATATTCAAGCAATCTCAATCAAGCGCCGGGCGCGGATGATAACGCAAGCGGAACAGTCGCCGCGCTTGAGATGGCAAGAGTTCTCAAAGCAATTAATTATCAACCTTCGATGACGTTGCGCTTCTGCGGATTTGCCGCGGAAGAAGCCGGACTGAAAGGAAGTGCGGCGTACGCTCTCAAAGCAAAGCAGGCAAACCGAAATATCAAAGCGATGCTCAATTATGATATGATTGGAAATCGTACACAAAGCCAGAGCGATTATAATGTGTATCATGTCTGGTATCCCGGCGCGGAAGATTTATCGGACCTTCATGCTTCGATGGAGGCGGCATATACGTTACTCACACCTGTGCTGACGACGTCTTATCGAAGTTCGAGCGATAGTTGGTCGTTTTATCAACAGGGTTACAAAAGTTTATTCTGCATTGAGCATGACTTCAGTCCGTACTATCATTCACCGAATGATTTGCTGACCAATCTTGACATTCCGTATGCTGCGCAAATAATAAAAGCAGGGTTGGCAACGTTGCTGACGATTGACCAGATTCCTTCCACGGTTCCTAATGTCGAAGTGATTGATATCGGTAACGGAACTTCTCTGCTTGTTCAATGGGAAAGCGTCGGGGATAAAGATGTTCAATCGTACAAAATTTATCTGGGAAGAACTCCGGGAGTGTACGATACAAGTTTCACACAAACCGGGTTGACGCGAACAATGAGCGGCTTGACGAACGGAACACGATACTACATCGGAGTCACTGCGGTTGATATTGCCGGGCAGGAAGGAAGTTTTGTCGAACAATCCGGAACGCCGTTGTTGATTCCTCTCGCCCCGGAAAATCTGACAAGAACGAATTTGCCAAACATGGTTCGTCTGAACTGGAAGAAGAATTCGGAATATGATTTGCGTGGCTACAACATTTACCGCTCGTCGGAATCAAACCCGACGTTTACCAAACTCAATGGTACACCAATAGCAGATTCGTTTTGGAATGATACAAATCTGAGTTGGGATATTTATCGCTATTATGTAACCGCACAGGACTTGGCAGGGAATCAAAGTAGTGGCTCGGATACTATCACAGGAATTCCGGTTGATTTACAAAGTTGTGTGATGCTCAGAGTGAGTGACCAAGGTGGTTCGAGTGATACCGTTTGGTTCGGAATGAAAGCGGGCGCGAGCGATGGAATTGATACGCTGTTTGGAGAAACCGAACTTCCCCCGCCGGATGATTATCGGTGCGATGCCAGATGGAGGATTGCCGGAACAAACGGAACCTCTCTTGATATTCGTGACACACTAAGCGAAGGACAAACAACCAGAACGTTCCTGCTCGATGTTCAACCGGGAATTTCCGGTTACCCGATGACTGTTCGTTGGAATCCTTCATCATTACCGACCGGAGATTTTCTTTTGCTTGATGAACAAACACACGGCAGTTTGATTCGCGTGAACATGAAAGCGGAAAGTCTGCTCGTGCTTCCCAATCAAGCATTCTCATCGTTGGAAATACTTTACACTGTTGCAGCAACGATGGTCATGCACGTTCAGGAAAAGTGGAATTTAGTTTCACTTCCGCTTGAAGCTGTTGATTGCAGAAAATCAATTCTCTTTCCGACGGCAATTTCTTCTGCGTATGAATATTCAACTACGAATGGGTATGTGCTAAAGGAAACATTACAGACCTGCACAGGGTACTGGTTAAAATTTCCCAACGAAGAAACAATTCCGTTGCTCGGCGTTGAATGTACCGCAGAAACAATTCACGTTCAGGAAGGATGGAATCTTATCGGTTCAATTTCCGAAACGGTTGCAACATCGTCCGTCATATCAAATCCACCCTTAATGCTTACAACTCCGTTCTTTGGTTACGGGAATGAATATTTCGTAAGCGAGAACATTGAAAGCGGGAAGGGGTATTGGGTGAAGGTGAATCAGGATGGGGAATTAATTATATCCTCAGCGATGAGTAATCAATCACAACCTCATAGGCGCGAAGTTCGATAAACTAACTCAATAAACAAATCAGATTTTAATTCGATAACAAATTTATCAATCAATAAAAAGAAAGAAAGAAAATTTTATGAAATACGTTACCATCATATTCCTTACGCTCATGATTGTGAGTAGTTCTCACGCGCAATTTATGAAGCGGATAAACAACAAGCCGGTAGAAAACACCCGGACAAATACAACTATGGAAGCAGCGATAAGTTACATCTTGTTTTCAAATAGTGTGAACGGACCTTTTTCGGAACCCGACAGCATCTTTGTGAACGATTCGTTGTTCATGAAGATGGATGTCAATCCGCTTGATACAATTTTTACCGAATACTGGCTCGATGCCAACCGAAACGGAACGATTGATACGAATGATTTCAATTTCACCGGTGATATGCTGGTGGATAATGGAGTCGGTTCAACCAATATTGCAGATTTCGACGCTACGCCAGGCGTTATTATTGCATATCTCAATCCCGAAAATCCACCGGCAATGCATATCATCGTAAAGGCGATGGAAGAATCATCGGTTGCATACGGTCGGGTGATTTTTCAAAATCGCCCGGCGCAGTTTACGGTTAGTGGAACTGTGTATGATGTTGACGATGGACCGGTCTCCGGGTTGTTTGTCGGAGTGAGAGATTCATCGCGACAAATTATGGCGACGACCGACGTGAACGGCAATTATGAATTACCGCTCGATAGCGGAACGTATCGCTTTTTTGTCAGCGACCCGTTCGGTAGGTATTCGTCAACAGATACAACGATGACTATCGAAAGCAACGTCACGAAGGATTTCTATGTTGCCCGCTATTCGTCGTACATCAGTGGATATGTGCGCGATGAACATGGCACGGCAATTCCGAATATCGGTGTCGGACTTCAGCAACGTAGCGGCGGCAGTGAAGTTCGGACGGATGCAAACGGTCATTACAAATTAATGGTGCCTGCAGGTAATGGAAGAATAGGTGTAAGTCAGGGTGATTTACTGCCACAGTATATGAGTGTGCAAAGCCACGATTTTACAATTGGTGAGGGGGACTCAATTGTCAATAATTCGATTTCAAACTTTACATGCTATTCAACGAACAGTATCATCACAGGACTTGTATTAGAAAACGGTGGTATCCCGACACGAACCTATAAAATAAGTGCGTGGGTTAATGTACTCAACAGTTACTCCGAGGCAATAACAAATGGACTGGGAATGTTTTCGATCCCGGTGCGTAGCGATACGGATTTACATCTCACCTACAATGTTTGGTTCAACCAACCAAACGAGGAATACCCGCTTCCGCCCGGAATGTATGTTGATACTTCGTATGGGAATGTTTCTCCGGGTGAAAATATTACGTTCAACATTATCCCTGCGGAAACTCTCGCCTTCGATAATTTTGATGGAAACTTTGTCGCTCCATCTCCTTTTCTGTGGGAACCGTTTAATTTTGGGAATCCCTTTGGGAATGAATATAAAGTCCTGTTGATTGATAGTACTTTGCATATTCAGGTTCACAGTCAATCGGGGAGATCCGGCGCGGGAATTTATTCGCGTAAACCATATATCCTCAATGACCGTGATATCCGTATCGTCATGAACCGAACGCAACTTGGACAACATAACTCTTCCTACATTCTTCTTTCTGACGAAAAAAGAAATTGGGATGCTCCGGACAATTTTAACCGATGGTTACAATTGTGGACCGGCGACCAAGGAGACCCGGGCTGGAAATTAGTTCTCAATGTGAATAATTCAAAAACTGTTCTCTGGGAATCAAACGAAACATCCGGTTCTGATATTCGATTTATTTTTGAAGGCGGTTCTGCCGTTTCTTTGTTCATAGATAATGTTGAAAAGTATCAGGGGAGTTGGAATAATAATTTCTCAATGGCGTATGTGTATCTTGTCGAAGAAAATGAAGTTTCCAATACGCCGACTACTGTCGTCTATGATGAGTTCCGCGTTCGTTCCCGTTTTTCACTTGATGTTCGGGAAGTTGGCGGAGAAACTCCGGCAGAGTTTCGGCTTGAACAGAATTATCCGAATCCGTTTAATCCATCAACGAATTTCAGATTTCGGATTGCCAATTTCTCCTCCGAAGGCGGATCCGCCTCTGGCGGAGGATTAGTGACATTGAAAGTATTTGATGTATTAGGAAGGGAAGTTGTTAATGTGGTGAATAAAGAACTTCCGGCAGGAAATTATTCGGTAACATTTGATGCGGGTGAATTGACAAGCGGCGTTTATTACTATCAACTTCAGGCAGGTTCCTTCATCGAAACGAAGAAGTTCTTGTTGATGAGGTAATCATTTATTTTTCATGTAGGTCGGGTGTTGTCTCGACGACCGAGTCGAAATGAACTTAGACCTACATGATTTCTCAAGTCTGAAAGTGCAGAGGAAAGCGGCATGTCATGCGTGAGAAAGAAAAAACAGTCGAAGAAAAATCAAAGCCATTCTCCAACGGAATGGCTTTTTTCTTCTCTTGCTCTGGCATGATAGTTGAAAATTTTACGGAAGTAGAATCAAATGAATACTCAACTTCACCATTGTTCACTCGATGATATACTCTGTCAGGCAATCGAACGCGAAGCAGAAATGAAACGGTATTATCAGGATGCGGTTCAGGAAGTCGGACCGGATGCACGTGAACTGTTATCAACATTTTCCATTCAACACGACGAGCGAATTTCCAAACTCAATTCACTGTTGCACGAAGTAGAAGAACTTCGTGAACTCAGCGCCTCCATAGCAGATTAACCATGAATCACACATACGTTCCAATTAAACTCCGCACCGGGAATCAGATGATTGCCGAAGGTGCGGTGAAGGCGGGTTGTCGCTTTTTTGCCGGCTACCCGATTACTCCCGCTTCGGGAATCTATAAAAGTATGATTGAATTGTTGCAACGCAAGGGAGACCTTGCCATCAGTTCACCGGACGAAATTTCCGCACTCGCATATTGCGTCGGCGCTTCGTTACGCGGCTACAAAGCGATGACCGCAACTTCCGGTCCCGGTTGGGCATTGATGATTGAAACCGTGCAATACGCGTTGATGACGGAAACGCCGCTTGTAATTGCCATGGTGCAACGTCTCGGTCCCAGCACCGGCGGCGCAACGCAAGGCGCGCAAGGCGATGTCTTGCTGACGGAATTTTGCACAAGCGGCGGCTACACAATTCCCGTCTTGTGTCCAAGCACTCCGCTTGAATGTTATGAACTGACCGTGCTTGCATTTTCGTGGGCAGAACTTCTTCGCACACCGGTGGTGATTCTCACCGATAAAGAAGTCGGCATGACAACCGAAAGCGTCAACTACGAACAACTGCAATTACTTCACGCCGCCGATAGAATTTCTCATCTTCAAAAGCCGACGAACGGACATGGCAAGGCAAAGACGTATGAGTTTACCCGGCTGAGTGATATTCCCAAGTTCGCTCCGGTCGGAGGGTTGATAAAAGTTACGGCAACCGGTTCGGCGCATAACAAATCGGGAGAGTTGAAAAAGAACGATGCGGAAACGCTCGAAGTGCTTCATCATCTCGAAGAAAAAATCAGGCTGAGAAAGGACGGACTTGCAATTGTGAAGCGAGACGTTGACCCCGAAGCCGAAACGCTTCTCATCAGTTACGGAATTACCGCACGGGCAACGGAAGAAGCAATTCACATTGCACGAAAGCAGGGAAAGAAAGTTTCCGGCTTACATTTACTGACGCTGTTCCCCGTTCCCGAAAAACAAATTCTCAATTCGCTCGGAAAGGTGAAGCGGGTGGTGATTGCGGAGGAAAATCTTTCGGGACAATACCGAAGCGTCATTTCTCATCTTATGAAAACACAGGAAGTCATCGGAGTCAACAAAATCGGTTCGATGATTACGCCGCAAGAAATTCTGAAGGAGGTTCTATGACCGGGACAATACCCACGCCGACAACATTCATCACTGAAAACTGTGCGATGCCATTCTGCAAAGGATGCGGACACACGCACGTGTTACGAAAACTGAACGATGCGCTGATGAAACTTCAGATTCCGCCATCGAAAGTGAATTTGGTTACCGACATCGGATGCATCGGGTTGGCGGATGCGCTGTTTGAAACTCCTCATACAGTGCACACAACACATGGACGCTCGACAGCGTTTGCCACAGGCATCGAACTTGCCGATTCTGTGTTGTCCGATTCAAAATTAAAAACAGTTGTTCTCATCGGCGATGGCGGAGCAATGATTGGATTGCTTCATCTCGTCAATGCCGCGTTGCTCAATGTTGATGTGACCGTGTTGCTCTGTAATAATTTTTTATTCGGGATGACAGGCGGACAGCACTCGGCATTTTCCCCGATGGAATTTATTACGCCGACCACTCCCGACGGAAACATTATTCCGCCGATAGATATGTGCCGTGTCATGCTCGATGCACGGGCTGAATTTGTCGCACGGAAACTTGCCACCGATAAAGATTTGGGAGATGTTCTTGCCGAAGCAATTCAACATCCCGGATTTTCGCTTGTTGAAATCGTTGAACTTTGCACTGAACATGCAACCACGAAAAACGAGTTAACCGGAAATGCAATTCGTTCAGTCATTGAAGAGCAGGGACAGGAGTTCGGAATTCTGACGAATGAAAAAAACCGTGCAGAGTTCGGAGTGCTGTACGCGGATAAAAACCCGCGTGATCAGGCCTTCTCTGCCTCACAGAAAGATGATGGATTGATTCCGCAGTTTGAAAGCAAACTGAAACATCAGGTGGGAATTGTTATTGCCGGAAGCGCAGGGGAACGTGTCCAATCGGCGGCGAAGAAATTGTGCGAAGCCGCCGTGATGAGCAGGTTACACTGCACGCAGAAGAACGATAATCCTGTTACACAAGGTTCGGGTTTCTCGCTTGCAGAAGTGATTCTCTCTCCGCACGATATTTTTTACACGGGAATCGAAACGCCGGACGCCGTCATCGTTGTCTCGGAAGACGGATTGAACGAGTTGTACGAGAAGCATGTGTTTGACCGTTTGAAACCAACGACGATGCTTCTCATAGATTCAAGTTTGCCGAAGCCGCACACCGACGCGAACATCATCGAGTATCCGTTCAGGAAAGAATACGGCGGAGCGAAAGCGGCATTGAAAGCAATTGAGTTGTATGTGCAACAATCGGGTCTGTTTCCGGTAGAAGCATTTCAAACGTCCTGAAGCCTGAACTCTGACATCTAACCATTCATAGGGAGGAGAGTTGATTATTGAGGTAAGCAACTGTATATTTACTTCGGATAGTGTAACCATGAAAAAAACGAAGTCTGTTTCTGATGTTACTGCGACAAATACTAAGGAAGGTGAACCATGAATAACAACGTGAACACCAAGGAATCCTCCTCCGGTGTAAGGGACGATTTCATGGTACAACCGCCGTGTTGCTGTGTGGAACGTGACACCCAAGCAAATAAGGATATGTCAGAGAGTTTCATGAAAATATTTTTTATTCTCCTTTTTTTACTTTTTGTTGTCACCTCGTCTGGATTTTCCCAGCATTTGTGGGATTTACATTTAGTGAGTGAGAATTATACTGGAGTGGCTAACGATACTTCTCGGCAGAATCTTAGGAAACTCATGAAGGATGAGAAATCTGTTAATGCGGCATTGCTTCTGGCATATTATCATGGAGAACAGGATCAGTTGTTTATTCTTGACAGTTTGAGAAGTTGGGCTTATGCTGATACATTGCCATTCAATACTTTTCATTATTTTAACTACCAACGTGTAAGAGGATATTTCGGAGATGAGGGGGCAATACAGGGGTTTGATACCTTGATAAGGTATAATGGTTTTATTTCAACTTCAATAAAGTTAAATGCAATATATTTTCTGACTGAGGCGGGAATATTTTCATATTTTGATACTGTACTGAATGCTTATAAAAAAGATGGAATTATTAAACAAACTGCAAGAGTTGTAATGGGAGAATATGGGAAAAATCAAAATTATTCGACGCAAATTAAATTAATACTTGAAAATGAAATCCGAGATTCGACTGATTATGTTGCCTTTATGGTAAGTGCTACTGTACTGGCAAAGTTTGATAAGCAATCTGCAAGGTCAATTCTAGAAGATTTATTCTATACAAATAGTGGAATCTACAGAAGCAACTTATTTCACGGTTTGAAAAAGATAGATCCGGAAGGTCAACCTGAACGTTCTATTTGGGCTGGACCTAATGAACCGGATCCATACTTGAGATCAGAGTACTATCCCGGCGTCGGCTTTATAGAAGGTAATTTATGGGCGAAGCGTTACTACGAACCATTTTTTATCAATTTTATGTTAAGACAAATTCAAGTTGAGCAGTCTAATTTGGTGCGATCTGAAATTAAATCATTTTTAGATGCATTTGCACCAATAAAGCCAATTGATTCTATAACGATTGTTGGATTATTAGACACACTCATTTCATATAAGCATCAGATAGCAGGATACAACTGGCTCTCCGATTCGAATTTTGTAATTGAACTTGATAGCTTCCTTTCCAACGCTCTTGGTTATCTCTCGCAGGGAGATTCCAACAACTGTTACCGTCAAATCAAACTCTTTCAAGAAAAAGTAGATGAAGAGTATCGCGATTCATTAGATGAAGATAACAAAACAATAACGCTTGAAGGTTGGAAATTTCTGTACTATAACGCTCAATATCTTCTCGATAGATTATTAACTTCAGAAAAACAAAAGTGAAGGATTAGTTGTTAGAGCATTCCAATATTTCCTCGGATGTCATGGACGATGAGAGTGTCTTAGAACTAGGTTTTCGGAAATATTATTTCGATTCTGGTAGGAAATAGTCGAAAGTAATTTCGACCTACAAACGTATGGTTACTTCACCATAGTTTACCAAAAAGTTTGAACTATTCCGGACGAGATAATTTCCCGGTCCTTTGTTATAAGAGCGCTTTCAGTTATAAGCGCCGTTGCTACAATTATTCTGTCATGAAGTTCCGGAATCGCTTCTAACCTTCTCATCTGCAAGAGAATGTCAAAATCAAATGGATGGATTGTGTAATTTTCACTTGTCACAAGATTCGATAAAAATTCTCCGTAGTCAAAAGTAATTCTCTTCTTCTCACCAATCATTAAGACTTCGGAAAGAACAATAGTGGGAACGATAATTTGTGTAAGCCCTGCATCTGCTTCCATCATACAAGATTCAGCCCTGCGGGAAATGAAAGTCAATTCGGCGAAGTACCAAATCAGGCATGGGTATCAACCGTATAACGTTTCATTGTTCCTTATCGAATTCATACAAGGGTTTAAAAAGCGATTTTTTTGCGTCCGCAATATCTTCTTCCGTTACATCAATACCTTTCCAAATTCCTTCAAGTTCAACAGGTTTTGATTGATGCTTTAGTTTTGTTTTCAAATCGTGGATTTGAGATTCGATTTTTTCCAGTTCTTGAATTATTTCTGTCATACGGCGCTCGTTTATTTTCTTTCTGAGTCCAATGTACAAAGCGAAAATAAGAGAAACAAATGAATATTGTTTGCGACGACAGTTTGAGGCGACAGACATTAACTTTGCGAAGGTTTTAGTGGTAATAAGGTGCAGAACAAAGAAACGTATGAAGCAATTGAGAAGTTGAACCTTCTCAAGGTTATTAAATTACTGATCTCAATTGCGGGTTAAAAAATTACCAATGTTCTGGCTGAATGACAAGTATTTATTGAAAGCCTTGTCGGGAATTTCTTACTAATGCACAATCAAACATTTATCCGAGCGTTTGTTGGATTTTTGAGGTGCGATGTGAGGAGATTTTTCATAATACTGATTGGAGGTTAGAGTTTGATATCCTTGTTTGGTCGGAAGTTTGAACCCACTCCTTTGCTAATAACTAAAACTCAAATTCTTCTTGTGTTCTATTTTTGGGATTTCCTACAATCTTATATACTTCAGGAAAATCTGTTGTTCCTTCAATTTTCGGAATAAGTTCTTTTAATGCTTGATTGAAAATTCCGATTGCCCACTTATTGCGGTTTGTAATTCTAAATATAAAATCAACCTCATCTGGTTTCCAAGTTGTCGGAGTGTTTGATTTAACACCAAAGGCAACACCAATTAAAATATTTCTAACCGTATCGTTTTTATCAATGACCTGTGCAACAACTAAAGTTTCTTTCAAAGCTACCTGTAATTTCCTGTCGTTCTTGTAACGCAGGATCTTTGCTGTGTCTTTTTCAATTTCTGATTGTTGGAACATTCCTTTACTTTCACTTAGAACAACATCAATCTTAGCGTTTTTTGTCGGTGGTAAAGCAATGATGTCGGGATATTCACGGGGTTGTGCTTTTCCTAAATCGGGGTCGGGAAGAATTGCTCCGCCACCCTGTGAGCCAGGATAAGAGATAGAAACAATCCTGAACTTGTTTGGAATTAAAACCCTGTGTACAATTGCGTAAGTAACTTCATCTTCATCAACTTCAATTGTCTCTGCAGTTGTCGGCGATGCAGTTGTAAACGTTGTGGATGAAAAATATTTTTTCATGAGTGAAAGAATTTCTCCTTTACTGTTTCCTAATAGTTTTCGTCTATCCCACACAAGTTTAATTCCGTTGTGATTGAGAAACATTCCGTCAAGGAAATAAGCTATCGTTGCCACAACTTTATTTTCAGAAATTTTTGCTTGATGTTTCTCCCAAACAGGTTGAAAATTTATTGTTGAGTTTTGTTCCTTCGCTTCTCTTGCAACTTTTATTAATTCTGCTGTAAACCAAGATGGAACTCCACCACTATCTTTTTCAATCGCTTCTTTTAGTTTGCTCCGAAGCGTAGTCAAACTATTCAAATCCTTTTTCATTATCTCATTCCCTCTCGGTCTTACCAATGCATAAATGCCAAAAACTTTGTGGGTGTGAGAAAAGACAAATGAAATGAATGTCAAAATTCCTCTGTCAGGGTCCATTGCATGACTGAAACGATTTATCTTTGCTGCAACCCAGTCCTTACGAACAAAGTATCTCAACTTGTTCATGTTTCCGTTTCTATCTTCTCTCGCTTTCCACTCTTGCAATAATTCATTTGTTCCTGTTGCAGCATCAACCTCTTCGCGAAATATCTTGTATGATTTTGTTTCCTTTAAAGATTTTATAGAATTAACGAACCAATTTTTCTCCGATTGTTCAAATACTTTTATACTTGCTTGAATTGTATCTTTCAAAATTTGAATTACAGGCGGACAAGCAGGAAACTCAGTATGTCGTTGCAAATTGAATTTATTGTTTTTGTCTGTTCCCCAGTCAGCAATGATGTAACCTTCATATTTGAAAGTATCAATCAATATTTTAGGAGTTGAGTAGGGATTATATTCAGCACCACCGAATTCTTTTTCACTTTTCTTGTGTCCAGAAATTTTGATGTAATACATTTCTGAAAAATACGCAGCAACTGCACCGTAGGTGCGCTGAAGTTCGTGGTCTTCAGTTTTTACCGCTTCTGTAAATTCAATTAAAGCTAATGGATATTCAACATCATTTTTTACTGCAGTAATTAAGGCATCGGGTGTAGTGAACGATAAGATTGATGATAGAGCACCATTGGAAAGTTGAGTTGCTTTCTTGGGTCGTTTGATAAGTTTGACTGAGGTTTCCTTTGAAACTACCTCGCTAATCATTGGCAACAAATAATCGTTGCCCTGTTCTAAACATTCATAGTAAAGACGAATTTCTTGCATTATACTTTTTCTAAAATGATTAAATGTTCCTTCTTACCTTTCTGTGCATAGGAAGGATTGAAAATTTTTGAATGGCTGGATAAATCAGAAGATAATATTTCATTCACCTTGAAACCTATGCTTGGAGCAAAGTCGGAAATTTCTTTCTCAATTTTTATCAATTCCTTTTTTATTACGCTGTCGCCAATTACAATGAATGCAAAATGTTTGGGTTTTAATACTCGCTGCATTTCAGCAAAACATCTGATCAAATCTTCGTTCCACTTTTCTTTTTTTTCTTTCAAACTTGAATACTCTCGTCTTGAACCGATCTCATTGTATTGGGCGAATTTCACATCAAGGTCAAGCCAGCGTTTGCGGAATTTATGATACAAATAATAGTCATATGTATTTGCGTATGGTGGCGAAGTAATGATGATGTCTATTGAATTATCCGAGATGAAATCTAAGTTCCTACTGTCAGCATTAAAAATCCTTAAGTCTGTTTCGTGGCAAATAAGTTTTGAAAACTCTGACATTCGCGTGTTATATTCTTTTGCCTTCTTGCAAAACTGTTCAAGAGTGTAACAGTCCAAAACGTTTTTCTCTATTGCAGCAAATCTTGTATCACTATCTTGGTTTGAGACTCTTACAATAATTGAGGACAAAACAATTTTTAGAAAATTTTGTACACCCTCATCATTTTGTTTGCTGATTTCATTCAATAGAAATGTAATTTCTTCTGAAACATTATTTTGAAACCAATGGTCTTGTCCTTCAATTTCTTTTACTTTAATCTTTGGCCTACCAGAAAATTTCCATTGAAAAATATCTTCTTCAATTTCTATGATGAAGTTTTCAATTATTGAAAACTGCTTTTCTGAAAGTGGTGTTGCTTTCACCTGAGAAAGTAAAACAGAAAGCCCGTTTACATCAACTCCCACTGCATTCAATCCATAAATCCTTGCTTCAACAAGGGTAGTTCCTGAACCGCAAAAAGGATCAAGAACAGTTTGTCCTTTGACTGCATAATCTTCCAAAATTTTTTTTGGTAGCTGTGGTGGAAACTTTGCAGGATACGGATGTAGAGAGTGATTGAGATAAGACGTATCCTCACCGTTAAAATCAAACTCCATCTCTCTATTAGTTTTTACCATTACTTCGGTTTTCTAAATACAACAATAAATGAACAATTTTGATTAACATAAAATACGCTTGGATATCCAAGTAACACTAATCTTCTTTGTCCAGTTTGGTCCCAAATAATTAAATCCTGATATAACCATCCAACTTCCTGTCCAACTGCTGCTAAGTCAGAATGGAAAGGTACATACGGAATCTTATTTTTCGTGTTTCTATAATCTTTCACCACCCAACATGAATAACCTCCCGGCTTTGTGACCTCCAAATTATCCTTCAAGATATGTTTAATTCCTTTCAAAAAATCTTTGTAAGGCAAATTACCAAAGTCATGTTCATGGTCGCTATATTGTTTTACCGTGCTGTTGTTTTCGTGTGTGATGATTGATGTCTTATGAACAGTTGCTCTGTCCTTTAATGATCTTTGAATAAAATCAGCATACGGCGGCGAGGTAACTGTAAGTTGAATTTTATCTTTTCGGATATGCATTAGCATATTTCGACAATCATCATTAATGACTTTGTAATGTTTGTCGTTTGCAAAAAGTCCCTGCACATCATTTAACCATTGCTGTGCGATGTTGGAAAATTTAGGATTGAGTTCAATGCCTGCTCCATGCCTGTTAAGTCCATGTGCCGCAATTATTGTTGAACCAATTCCAAGGAAAGGGTCAAACACTGTGTCACCTTCCGCTGAATACATTTTTATTAGTCGTTCAGCAAGTTTTACCGGATAAACAGCTCCATGTTCTAATTGATATTTGTTTCTTGGAGAAGAAAGATCATTCCAGACTGGATTGAGAATCTCTTTTTCATCAATGACGTTTTTCGAGAGCAGAGCCCATTCTGTCGGTGTGAGATTGTTAAAACCTAGTTTAGTTTTTTTTAATTCTTTCTCTATTTCCCGCTTTACTGTGTAAGGGGGGTCAGCTTCAGAAACTTTATTCGATTTTAATTTGAGTTCTTGACGATTCTTTTCAACAAAATTATCCCAAACATCATTCTTGACTATACGTCTTGCACCACCAATTTTTACAGATGGTATTATTTCTTTAGAAATATATCGCTTTACGGAAACCTCGGAAACTTTAAGTAATCCCGCAGCCTCTTTTATAGTGAGCAATATTTCACTTTCATTCTTTGTTTTCTTTTGTCTCGGCATTCTAAGTCGTTTTTTTAAAGTATCAATTAGTATCAGATAATATTGATGTTTTTTTCATTGAATACAAATATTCTTTTCTATTTACCTAGCAAGTTACCATTTGTAAATGACTTGATTTCTATCATAAACCGACAGTTTAATCAATCAGATAATTCCGCTTTATATAATACATCATTAGTCTGTTCTTTGACCAACATCTTGCCACAAATATACATTTTGTATCAGGAAACTATCAGGAAATTCCTGATACAAGCATCAGGAATTTCCTGATTGACACGCCTTCATTCCTGATGTATATTACTCCCGTGATTTTTCAGAAGGAAAAAATATCAACAACGTTTTCGGCAAAGATGAGTTCTCTTTCGGAAGGCATCTCCGGCAGACAGATATTTTCAATCCCCAATTTATATTCATCAATCAACAAGCCTTGAAAGGAGGTGAAAAAATATGGCAGCGCGTGATTTTTACCCGGGCGCAGATATGAACGTGATGCGATGGTGGGAAAACCTCAATACGAAGTTAACCAACCATGCGGCAACACTCGGTCTTTCGGGCGGACAATTGACTCAGGTGCAGACGCACTTCGATGCTATCAAGCAAAAACTTGCAGAAGTCGAAGCGGCGAAAAGCACGCTCAGGTCTCTTGTCGCCGCGAAAATACAAGTACTCGAAGAAGCGGAAACCTTCATCCGGAATCTTGTAGCAACGCTCAAACTCCACCCGAACTTCACGCAGGCAATCGGAGAAGACCTGAATGTCTTCGGTTCTTCCGCTCCGGATGAATCCTCAATTATTGCAAATGCGAAGCCTGAGTTTCAGGCAATAGCGCTCGCAACAATGGTAGGGCTCGAGTGGGTGAAAGGACTGTTCGACGCAATCCTCTTCGAACGGAAACGGGGCAACGAAACCACGTTTACGTTTTTCGATAAGGATGACCGCTCTCCCTGCAATGACAAAGATGCAAATCTTGTTGCGGGAGTTCCGGAAGTTCGAACCTATCGGGCAATCTATCTCAAGAACGGCGAACCCGTAGGCAACTGGTCTGACGAAGTGCGTGTGACAGTGCTGATTTAACCTCAGCATACGAACTCCTCAATCATGTGGCAGGACGAACTCCTGCCACTTTTTGTTTTGTATATCAGGAGCATGTCGCCGAATAGTCGTTGTGGGGTAGGGATTGCTTCATCCCGCTTCAGCCAATGGCTCGTAGAGCAGGATGAAGCAATCCCACAGCATCTTTTGGGTATGAGGCAGCAAGGTTATTATCCTTCATTGTGTGAAAACGTTCTAATTTCGATTGTTTTCCGTCCGTAATTGAATTCCGGACGTCCGTAACTCCGCCGCGGACTCCCGTAGCCGAGCCACGGACTCCCGTAGCCGCGCCACGGACTCCCGTAGCCGTGCCACGGACTCCCGTACTTGTGCCACGGACTCCCGTACTTGTGCCACGGACTCCCGTGCTTGTGCCACGGACTCCCGTGTTTGTGCCACGGACTCCCGTAGCCGCGCCACGGACTCCCGTAGCCGCGCCACGGACTCCCGTACCTGTGCCACGGACTCCCGTAGCCGCGCCACGGACTCCCGTAGCCATGCCACGGACTCCCGTACTTGCGTCACGGACTCCCGTAATTGCGTTGCGGACTTCCTCAACTGCTCTACGGATTCCAGTATTCGCTTCATGGGTTCCCGATCTCGATTGCATAGAGGTTGTTCTACTTTCATTCGACATGTTGAAATAACACCCCATACTTGAATATTTTTCTAAAAACTCCTTGTTTTTATCATGGAGTTTAGTTACAATTCGACTGCTAAAAAGCCCGTTTTTCAACTACTACAATGAAACACGTAGTTTATTCACACCGTAGTTCACTGCATGTTTCATTACATTGAAGTTTAAGAATCATCAACCAAAATTTTCAAAAAGGATAACGTATGAAATTTTCTGTTTCTATTTTTCTGGCGGTCATGGTATTTGTACTGCCGACATTTCTTTTTGCTCAGGCGCCTGCGAACGATGAGTGTATTGGCGCCTTTGCTGTTGATACATTGCCATATATTTACAGCCAGAATACACGAGTGGCAACATCAAATGTTCTTGACCCATATCTACCGTGTGCTGAAGGTGGCGGGGGAAAAACAGTCTGGTTCACGTTTACACCAGACACTACAAGATTTTTCACGATTACAACGCGGTACAGTACACCGGCGGGTCCGGATGGCGCCTATGATGTTGCGTTAGGTCTTTTTACAGGTATATGCAACAGTCTTAATTTGGTAGAATGTAACGACGATATTATTCCCGGTAATCCTCGTCAATCTGAGTTGACAGTTTTTTTAGACTCGGGCGTTACGTACATTGTCCATGTAGCAGAGTGGAAAGGTGGAGGACCTAATGGTGGAGTACCAACAGGTGGTGATTTAGTGTTTGAAGTTTTTCCGGATTTTCAGAAACCATTATATCAAGGACCTAAAACGGGTTCCGTTGCAAGCGGTGCGACGACAAACACGGGTTTGTTTATGAACATCAAACCGAATGAAAATGAAGAACAAAAAATAATAAAGAATCCTGTCTATCCTTCTTTAATTGAAGCGCAGAAAGGGACAGTTCGTCCGACAGGAAAAGTCGGTTCAAATCTTCAAAAAGGAGAAACGATGAATACGAATTCCGTTTCTCAACCTGTTGTGTTAAATAATTTTCAGGGAATGACTCCCTCCGGTGCAATTCCTCCCGACCCGATTTGTGCCGTTGGTCCGAACCATGTTATTACGATGGTGAACTCACGATTCAGGATTTTTGATAAAAACGGAACGATGCTTCACCAAATAGAACTTGATTCATGGTTTTCAAATGTCAGAAATCCAGTAGGCTTCAGCGACCCGCAAGTGTTTTATGACCACTTTGCTAATCGTTGGGTGATGGCGGGCGGTGGATTTGCAGAACCATATTCCCTGCTTCTCTCTGTTTCGGATGATGATGACCCGAACGGAACGTGGTATAACTGGTCGTTACCTGCGGGACTTGGCGACTCGGCTACAGGAAACTTACCCGATTATCCTCAAGTCGGATTCGATGCTGATGCGGTGTACATTACTTCCAATGAATTTAACCCGACATTAAAATACAGCAGAGTAAGAATCATAGAAAAATCTCAACTCTATAATGGTACTGCGGGAAGTGTTAGTTGGTTTGACTTTTGGGATTTCCGTGAGCCCGACCACAGAAGTGTTCCGCTCACTTCACTTCGTCCTTCAATTCAGTTTGGTCAACCGAATGTTCATTTCATGGTGAATACTTCGCCTTATACACCGGGAACATTTTTTACTGTCTGGACAATTTCCAATCCGACAACATTTCCATCTTTAACTGCTGTGAATGTTCCCGTTGTTGAATATTATTCGGCAGGAAATGCAAACCAACTCGGAGGGTCGAGCACATTATTAGAAGCAGGCGGCAGTGCGATAAGGCACAAGACTGTGTATCGCGACAGTTCCTTATGGATGGCACACTCGATTGCCTACGATTCGGGAAGTTCCTATTCATCGTTGCGTTATGTCCGGTTGAATCCATTTACATCAACAAGCCTGGAAGATGTTGCGATGGGGATGCCGAGTTATTGGCATTATTATCCTTCGCTCATGGTTGATGCGAACAAAAGTGTCGTGATTACCTACACACGTTCGAGTGTGTTTGATTACCCCGGGATGTATGTTTCTGGAAGAAAAGATACTGACCCGCCCGGACTGGCGCCAAGTGTGGTGGTGAAAGCCGGAGAAGGACATTACCAATTAGTTGGCGGCGGAAGAAATCGTTGGGGCGATTACAGCGGCGCAGGATTAGACCCTGTTGATACAACGGCAATCTGGGTGAATGGTGAATATTCACTGAGCAATAACAACTGGGCAACGTGGGTAGGTAAAATAAAATTATCGCCGGTTGAAGGAAAATATATTTATGGAACGCCTTCAACAATAGATTTTGATGAAGGAGAAATCGGTACACAAGGTGCAGGGAAAACAGTCATGTTACGAAATTTCGGAGTGGACCCGGTTGAACTTTCGGATATTGTTTTATCAAGCCCGCACTACACATTGCTCAATGAACCATCGTATCCATACTCAATTGCTTCCGGTGATTCCTTCGCTTTAAACATTGCGTTTGTACCACAGGATACAGGTGTTCTCTCAACAACCTTGGAGATTGTTAGCAATGATGCCGAGCGTTCTCCGTTGCAGGTGGAATTATCCGGGGTCGGATTCAGAATTATTCCGGTGGCAAGTGGAACGATGTACACAACCTCCGGCAGTTCGGATGGCGGACGGTTGTTTACAATTGATGAAAGCAACGGAATGACAACGTTAATTGGTAATTCTGATTACCAGCAAGTTGTCAGCTTACGTGTTCACCCGACGACGAACGAATTGATTGGCTTGGTACCGGTCGGCACAACACATCTGCTTGTACGAGTAAATAGCGAAGCCGGTGATGCTCACCCGATTTCTACAATCAATCTTCCGACATTGAAAGGAATGGAATTTATCAATGATTCAACGTTGTATGTTGGAAGAATCAATGGAAAAATTTATAGTGTAAATTTCTATACCGGAATTGCGACGGAGATTGCAAATACTGGAATCGTTATTGCCGGTCTTGCCATCAATCCGGTAGATGGACAACTGTGGGCTTCAGTCCGCGCGTTTTCCGGTCCCGACCAGATTTATAAAATCAATATGCCATCCGGGACAAAAACATTAGTCGGAACAACCGGTTTCAATCAGCAAACGCAGGATATTATTTTTGATGGAAACGGAAATCTGTATGGCATTACCGGTTACTCAGCACAGACAAACAGATTAATTTTAATTGATAAGCAAACCGGCGCAGGTACGGAACTTGGCTCGACCGGGCGGACAAATTTGCAGTCATTAGCATTTGCAAACGGTACGTCATTCGATTTGACAACATTTAGTCTCCGCCCATCATGGAATATGTTGTCGGTACCGGTTACGGTTGCCAATGCCTTGATTGACTCTGTCTTCCCGACTCACTCCTCGAATGCTTTCTCGTTCGACGGGAGATATATAAGTAACACCACGCTGGAAAACGGAACAGGGTATTGGGTAAAGTTCAATGCATCGAAGTTTCATCTCTTAAAAGGAACATATCGCGGCGATGACACGATTGCTGTACGCGCAAAGTGGAATATGATTGGTTCGGTGTCGCAATCAATTCCAACGAGCGCGGTATTCCCGGTTCCTCCGGTGGATATTCTTTCTTCGTTCACGTGGTACAATCCCGATAGCGGCTATCAGGTGAAAACGACAATTGACCCGGGCAAAGCATACTGGGTGAAGACCGATGAAGCAGGCGAGATGATTTTGAATTACACAACGGCGTCAAAGAATATTGTGCATCACAACGATGTTGATGTGTTGAAGAATCTGAATGAGTTGGTGATTAAGGACAAGGCGAATCATTCACAATCGCTGTATTTTGGTCAGCGTGAAAACGGAATCAACACGGACCGATACGAAATGCCGCCTCCTCCGCCAAGCGGAACATTTGATGCGCGGTTTGGAACGAACAGCATGATTGCACTGCACTCATCGAATGTCTCTTCGGAAACATTCCCGGTACAGATTGAAGCAAGCGCGTATCCTGTAACGCTCTGCTGGAATATTGATGAGAATATAAATGTTCGGTATTCAATTGAAACATCAGATGATGACGGACAGAACAATCGTTCCGTAACAATGAAAGGGAACGGAAGCATTTCGATTTCAAGTGCAACAACGAACGTTCGGTTACGCGTCAGTGAAAATGTACTCCCGGCGGAATTTGCATTGAATCAAAACTATCCGAACCCGTTCAATCCTTCGACCGTCATTCGTTATGAGTTACCCGTTTATAGTTCTGTCAGTTTGCGGGTGTTTGATGTGTTGGGGAAAGAAGTTGCATCGCTCGTAGAACAGGAACAGGAAGCAGGCGCGTATGATATTTCGTTCAATGCTTCGGCGCTTGCAAGCGGTGTCTATTTCTATCAATTAACGGCAGAGCCGCTTGATGCTTCAAGCGGCAAAGCGAGATTCCAGAGCATTCAGAAGATGGTGCTCATGAAGTAAATCTCAACTAAGGTAAATACCATTCAGAATGGCAATTACCTTGAAACGGAGTAATGGATTGTTGGAGTTTTGGAGCGGTGAAATTTCTCTCCGAAACTCCATCGCTCCAATGAACCACTAACAACGTGGCAAAGTTTTTTTACAATTACATTTTACAAAATAACTATCTATTCACTAATAATTATGGGGTGCGTATGAAGCTCTCTACTACATTTCGAATAATCAGCGTTTCGGTTCTTTGTTTATCATTTCTTGTTGCCGTGGGAATCGCGGGTGGCAAACATGTTTCAAAGGAACAACAAGAATCTTCTCAAGTGATTTTCTCACTGAGTAACCATGCCGGTACGGGATTGCCTGCAAACGTCTCAGTTGCTGAAATTAAAAAACAAATTCAAGAACACCGTTCGCAAATACAACAGCAGAAACCTGTGGTGAATGAACGGGACGGTCGCCGTGTCGGCGGTGCGAGGGAAACTTCTTCCCGCGGCGGAGAACAACATTCACCGATGAGCGATATTTCCAACTTCCTCATCATGCGGAACGTTGATATGGCAAGCGGTGGATATGGTGGAATGCGCAATTCCGGTGTCGGAACAATTTCAACACAGCCATATACAGGGACGGTTTTGAAAGCATTTCTCTATTGGAATGGTCCGACCAATTCATCCGTACCGGACGCGAATTCAGAAGTTCAATTTAACGGCACAACAATCTTCGGTGATAATATCGGTTTCTCCGATGATAACTGTTGGGGATTTGAGAACAGTCATGCGTATCGTGCCGACGTTACCGATATTGTCAGCGCAAATGCAGGACCGTACTCGCTAAACGGATTTTTGAAAGAAAGTGGTAATGTAAATATCAATGGAGTTTCTCTTATCGTTTTTTATGATGATGGCGATTCCACCAACAACCGCGATTATGTTGTGTTTGACGGGAACGATTCAAATGAAGATAACGCGTATGATGTGAACGGTTGGAATGTCATGCTCAACGGCATCAACTATTCATCAGGTAATGCTTCGATGATACTGCACGTTTCCGATGGACAAATTTGGGTTGATGACAATTTATATTTGAATACGGTTGCGATTACGAATACAGACCAAATATTCGAAGGGAAAAGCGTTCCGTACGACACCGTGAGTGCGAATAATACAAATGGTAGTATGTGGGATATTAAAGAGTTTGATATTACCACGTCACTCGTTCCCGGTGTGAATGATGTCTATTTATACACAGGTATGAATAATGATTGCCTCGCGTTAGTTGTCGCTGTCGTTTCATTACCTGCCGGTTCCGCGCCCACAGAATTCGGAACAGGAAAAATTTCCGGCGCGAAGTTTCTCGATGCTAACAATAACGGACTATGGGATGAAGGAGAACATGGAATCGAAGGTTGGCAGATAGTTTTAAGCGGTGCCGATGCAGAGACTACCGAGACTGACCCGTACGGAAATTACACATTCCGAAATCTTCTCCCCGGAACATATACAATCTCTGAAATAAACAGAGAGCAATGGACACAGACAGCACCGGAGAGTTCATATTCCGTTACGCTTGATAGCGGCGCAGTGGTGGATAAATTATATTTTGGAAATTATCCTCCGCCAAGTTCCATTTCGGGATATAAGTGGGAAGATGCAAACGGAAATTATGAGTGGGACATTGACGAATCGGGAATCGTGGGATGGGTAATTTACCATGAATATTACGACCTGAACGGATATCGTTTTGATTCAACGGTGACAGATTCTACTGGGTATTATATATTCGCGAATTTGACAAATGGTTACCACTATATTTATGAACAGACGAAACCCGGTTGGCAACAGAAATATCCATTCTCGTATTACTATTATTTTAATATTGATGAACCGGGAGAAACATACACAGAAATGAACTTCGGCAACATGCAGGTTACGCCGGTAACAATTTCGGGAATGAAGTTTAATGACTTGAATAATGACGGAGTCAAAGATGAAGGCGAACCGGGACTTGCCAATTGGGTTATTCATCTTTATGCTTCTGATGTTGCAATGAAGTTGATGGAAAAGAGTCCGTTGGCTGAAGGGAAGAAATTAGAAACAATGCCGGAACGAATTCCCTACTTCAAAACGACAGGTGGAGGCGGTTGGGTAGCAACAACGGATTCACTTGGAAAGTATTCGTTCACGGATATTTATCCGGGTTATTATTATGCTGTTGAAGAACCTCAGGAAGGTTGGCAACAAACGTATCCATCCACAAGTTCTTGGCAAATTCAAGTCAATTCAGGAATTGACGTAGAAAATATTGATTTCGGAAATCATGAAATTCCACCGCCGCCGCCGTTTGTGTGCGGTGATGTGTATGCCTCGGTGAACAATGGTTTGGTGTATCGTTTCAGTCAGGATGGAACATTGATTCAGGTATTGAATACCGGTTTGGGTGGTTTCACCACAGGCATGGCATTCGACTCTACGGGAAATCTTTACGTTACAAACTTCTCGGCAAATTCTGTGAGTAAGTTTGATACGAATGGAACGAACCTTGGAACATTCGGAAGCGGATATAATGGATATCCTGAATCCATCTTATTTGATAAGTATGGAAATGCATACGTCGGTCAGGCTGGTTCTACCATCATCAAAAAATTTGATGCAACAGGAAATTCGATAGCAGATTTTACGGTTGAAATTGAAGATAGAGGAACAGACTGGATTGACATTGGAGGTGACCAAGCAACCATGTTCTACACATCTGAAGGATATTTAGTAAAACGGTATGATGTCGGGACGAACACGCAGTTACCTGATTTTGGAACGCTTCCCGAACGACCGGCATATGCGTTGCGATTACTTCCGGGCGGTGGTGCGTTAGTCGCCGCAACAGGAAATATTTATCGCTTGGATAATCTCGGAAACGTCGTCCAGACATACGATGCCGAAGGTCAGAATCAATGGTTTGCTTTGAATCTTGACCCCGATGGTCGTTCGTTCTGGAGCGGCGATTTTGCAACCTCGGAGATTTACAAGTTCGATATTGAAACAGGAAATGTGTTAACACATTTCAATACAGGGACAAGTACGTACACATTGTTTGGTTTGACTGTCTATTGTGAAGTGACAGCCGCTCCGTTGTACGGCTCATTTCCGGGACGAAGTTCAATGACATGAACGGAAACGGAAGTAGAGATGAAAATGAACCGGGAATTCCTGAATGGGCAATTGTTATTGAAGGTCCGGTGACGGCACGAGCGTTAACGGATGAAAACGGTGAGTACCACTTTACGAATCTTCCCTTAGGTCAATACACGGTGTGTGAAATGCCGCAAGAAGGTTGGGTGCAAACCTTCCCGGATGAAGATGACGGGTGTTATGAAATCGAGTTGACAGACAGTATCAGTAACCGTTGGTATATTGATTTCGGAAATCATTCAACTATCGGTGGAATTACCTTCGATAGAAAATGTATCACGTTCCCGACAGTCCGACCGAGTGAATCGCTCGCACTGCCGTTAACACTCACCAATGAATCAGCATCTGCTGTAGAAGTCACTTTTGTAACGACAGATGGTGCATTCAATGTTGTAAATAACGGAAGTTCGGTTATTAATCCCGGTGAATCTATTACTGTAGATATTGATTTCTCGCCGGCATATCCGGGAGATTATCTTGCATCATTGTTCGTTATGGCAGGGGAAACTACCGATACATTATTCCTTGCCGGTCAGGGTGAACTTGAGACGACGGGCGCCGGTCAACAAATCTTTGCAGGCTTGGCAACGATGCACAACATGGTAGCACCCAGGCATGCAGTCGTCGTCGCGCTGACAACAAGTTATCAACTCATCAAAGCATCGCTTATACAACTTTCGCCCGATAGCGTTCTCGAAGGAATGAATTACGCACTTTCCATTCAGGAAGGTCAGGCAGGAATTGAAGCAGGCGACACAATTCTCTTCGGCATAAGTTACGGTTGCGATTTACAGTTCGAGCGAATTTGTGGTGCAACAATCTTCCAGCCCGGGTTCCCTCCCGAAGGCGGTTACACATGGCATGACATCATCGGTGTTGATTTCAAGTCGGTGAATATTTCTCTGCGTGAAGGATACAATGCCGTTTCTTGGAATGTTCTCCCGCACGACCAGAGTATCATGGGTGTGTTCGGTAACGCGCTCTATTCTCGTAATGTCAAAATCATACTCGATTATGTGAACGATGGTTCAACCCAGCCGAGATTTGATTTCTACATTCCGGCGTTGGGCGAGTATAATCCGTTACAGACGACAGATTTCCGAAAAGGATATTTTGTTAACATGTGGGATGATGTAGAAGGTATGCAGGTTTGGGGTCAACCGGTCTGTGCCTCGATTCCTCTTACGTTATTTCCGGGATATAATTTTGTATCGTATTTACCAAACCAAACACATCATGTTTCGTCGATACTCTCATCGCTCGGTGAAAACCTAAATGTTGCTCTCGATTGGGTGAATGACGACGGCTATCAATACTTTGACTTCTATCCCAACGGTGGATTTGAATACATGAACGAAGGAAAAGGATATTTCCTGAACGTCTTCTATCCGAGTTATTTCGTCTATCCTGATTTCGAGGATAGTATCGGTTTCTCGGCGAAGCGGAAGGAAGGTTCCAGCGCAACGCAACGGAAAACTTTATCATCTTCCGGAATGCCTGAAGCAGTGTTCGCCTATGGGAAGAATGTTCAGATGAATGGAACAATAATTCCGAAGGGAACCGAAGTGAAAGCGCTTGACAATGATGGTGTTGTATGCGGAACCGCGAAGTTCCTTGCAGACGGGATTTTCGCATTGCCGATTCTTGCCGATAATCCTTCGACCGCACAGGACGAAGGCGCATCGAAAGATGAGTTGGTGAAAGTCTATATCGGAAACCAACTTGTTTCTCAGCGCGTGAAGTGGACGAAGTTCGGCGATACGCCGGAGTTGAGCGGTAATCTCGAAGTTCTCGCTGCCGGAGATGCGAACACCGTTCCACAACAATTCGTGTTGCATCAAAACTATCCGAATCCGTTCAACCCGGTAACATCCATCAAGTATGAACTTCCCAATGCTGCGTCAGTATCATTGAAAATTTATGATATGCTCGGTCAGGAAGTTCGCACGTTAGTAGATGCCCAACAGGATGTTGGATTCTTTGAAGTGACATGGGACGGAACGAACAATTCCGGTCAGTCGGTCTCCAGCGGAATCTACACGTACCGTCTGACAGCGAATGACGGAAAAGATAATTTCGTTCAGTCGTACAAAATGATATTGATGAAGTAATGTGATGAAGTGAGGTTGTCTCGAAACTCGAATTGTAGAGTCCGATTCGTAATCGGACGAGAACGTTTGGAAAAACACAGTCCATTTGCGAAATGGACACTACAATATGTTTGAGACAACCTTACTGTTATCAAGAAAAGGATGTAGTTATGAAAAGATACTTAGGAATTATTTTCTTGTTGATGGTTGCAATGACTCAGGTCTTTCCGCAAACATCGCAATGTATATTTCAGGGGAGCGTGACGATTCACCCTGAAATATTTCCCAATCCCTGCTCAACTGAACCGCCGGTCATTCAATTGCTTATTCACGACGGCGATTCGAGTCGTACGGCATCGTTCAGTCCGGAAACGCAAATGTATGGTGTGAGTGCATTCTCTTGGGATGGATTCAATGACAGCGATGTTGTGCAATTCAGAATTTTGTACAACTGTGATACGCTGATTGCAAGAACGAGCGGTGAAGCGGCAATCTTTATCGGAACGCCTTCGCCACAACCGCCTGAACCACGAGAAGTAAATCTCACTATCAATCGCCGACCGTATTTCACTGAATTTGTCAGCGATACGACATTGGAAGATTTCCCGTATCAACGTCAAATCGTAGCACACGATTTGGACAACGATGCAGTAACATTTTCTCTTGTCGGTGCGCCATCGTGGCTTTCTATTGATGAAGAAACCGGTTTCATTCATGGAACTCCCGGAGCGTCAGATGTCGGTTCGCACCAAATTACTGTTGAAGTAAACGACGGCTATTATCGCGGTATGAATCAGATGACATACACGCTGTATGTACTTGCGACGAACCATGCACCGTCTGCATTCCACCTTCTGACACCAACGATGTTTGATACGCTTGAATATCATCCGTCTGATAATGTTCATTTCTCCTGGAGTCGCGCTCACGATTCTGATGTAGGCGATATTGTCGGTTACGAAGTTGTCATTGTGAATTTGAACTTTGATACGTTGCGGTTTTCAACGACCGACACATTCAAGACCGTTGCAATGACGCAATTCCAACAATGGATGGCGTACGGATGGAGCGTGTTTGCATCGGATGGCATTGAAACGGTTGCCGCTTCCGATACGTTCTTTTTCTTCATGGTTGATTTCAATGATGTGAAAGAAATGCCCGGAATTCCGACGACGTTTGCGCTCAAACAGAATTATCCGAATCCCTTCAACCCGAGCACGAATTTCGAATTTCGGATTGCCAATTTCGGATTGGTGATGTTGAAGGTGTATGATGTTTTCGGAAGGGAAGTTGCTGAGTTAGTGAATGAAACGATGCATCCCGGAAATTATCATGTAACATGGGATGCACAATCGCTTGCCGGCGGAATGTACTTTGCTACGTTGCGGGTGAATAATTTTACTGAGACGAGGAAGGTAGTGTTGGTGAAGTAAGGTACCATTTAGAAACCAGCAAAAAAATGGGCTGTCTCTTTTGGTTATTGAGACAGCCCGTTTTTTTTAGAACTTGTACTGTAAAGCCATCACCCAATCCCGCGATTCGGTAATGCTTCCTGTGTTTATAAAGTCGGCTTGCAATCCTTCGATTATCTCCCATCCGAAACCAATGGTCGGAATTGAAGAATACATGTCGTTTGTAGAATTCCGTGCTGCTTTATACTCAGAATAATTTTGGTCAGTTTCAAAAAAATACTCAATATACCAACCGCCACGAAGTGTTAAATCTTCCACTACTTTATATTCAATCCCGACAGGAATTGAAACTCGGAAAATTCCAAATTTTCTTTGATACGAATTATTGACAATTGTTGCTTGCTGCCTTGTAATGATTGTTGTATCCGGTTTAATACGAATCGAGGTATCTATATAACTATAGTACGACGGATAATCATAACTGAATTTGGCAAAATTACAAATGACCCCGATTAAAAAGTGAGCATTAGTAACAGACAGTTGATATACCAATCCTCCATTGAGAAAATATCCCGTTCCATCCGGGGAGAGAGTTTCGGAACTAATCCGATTAAGGATATTTTTATTATAAGAATAACTTGTATCGGTACTCAATTCCGCGATACCGATTGACTTGTAACTACTGCCTTTCTGTTCTTCCGCATTGAATGAACTCAGACCTCCATCAAAACTTGCAATAATGGAATTTCGTTCATTAATGATATTTTTGTATCGAAAATTTAATTTTATAATAGTAGCATCGGTATTACTCAGCCCTGACCCAATAATATCGTACTCGTTTTGATTGAACCCATTTCTACTACCTTCGGTATAATGATAAATACGCCAAGAGTTGTTTATATCATGACTGTATCCAGTAGCCCGAAGCGACATACGTTCTATTGTTCCAGTGACATCGAAAATTGCACGTTCTTTTTTCCATTGTAATCCGCTTCGAAAAATATGGGAGGAGTTTTTATATGACGATGCACTGTTCCCTGTGCGTTCTTCGTATGATGTATCAACATAAGTTGAGTTGATATTATCATCTTGTAGCAATCTGTATTGATTATGCTCAGTAGGCGTTTCATCAAACACAAATGAGTAGCTAAACCCCAATGAAGTGTTCTCTTGTAATGGAAAAGCATAGGATAACTGAACATCACTGATGTTTTTTTTCCAATCGTTTTGTTCGATGTTCATATACAACGGAATGATATTAGTGATATTGTCACTGCGAGTAGAATTATTGTCCTTGTCAGAACTCGCATGTTTCAATCGAAGCATTACTCCCCATGAATCTGCGTATCCGACTCGTACACCCTTTGCTTTTTCCGAAACATAATAAGGATAATAATCCGACCCGTTGAAGTATTTTGAAAGCGACGGGGTTGTTCTCTGGAAGTTTCCTTCGTACTCACCAAACACTATTGCTTGCTTCATCGTATTGAAGTTTGCAGGGTTACGATATAAATCTGACACGTCATCTTCGATGAAGTTTGCAAAATCACTCCCTAACGTATATACACGATACGATTGATACGTTTCCCGTTCAGATCCAAGAATAATTCCTGAACGTAAGTATTGTTCACTGCTCACGATGTTGTAATACTGTCCCATCGTTTGCAGTGGGAGAAGCAAGAGAATTATGAATAAACCCATTTTCATTTTTGACCTCAAGATTGTAAATAGTTTTGGATATTAAACGCCGAACCTGCCTGACGTTTATTCTTTGTCGAGAAGGTACACAACTTTTCTTTGAAATTCAAAACAAAACATCTTTTGTCTTCCTCTCATTTTTTCGGTACATTAGCACAACTTTTTACGCGAATCAACTACATTACTCATGTCGGTCTTTTCTGAAATCACTCAATACGGTCACGAGCAAGTCGTTTTTTGTTCTGATACAAAAGCGGGATTGAAAGCGATTATTGCCATTCATAACACGACGCTTGGTCCATCGCTTGGCGGAACGCGCATGTGGAACTATGCAACCGATGAACACGCACTCACCGACGCGCTCCGGCTTTCACGCGGGATGACGTACAAAGCCGCAGTCTCCGGTTTGAATTTAGGAGGCGGCAAGGCGGTCATAATCGGCAATCCGAACACGGATAAAACAACGCAACTGTTCCGTGCTTACGGAAAGTTTGTTGATTCGCTCAATGGAAAATACATCACAGCAGAAGATGTCGGGACGAATGTGCATGACATGGAAATTGTGCATCAGGAAACGAACCATGTCACCGGAATTGATCAGGCATTCAAAGATAGCGGAGACCCTTCGCCGTTGACCGCGCTTGGTGTCTATTACGGAATTAAAGCGTGCATGAAAGAAACGACCGGGAACGATTCGCTTTCGGGGAAGACCGTTGCCGTTCAAGGTGCGGGAAATGTTGCAAACGCACTGTGTGAATTTCTTGCAAAAGAAGGGGCGAAGATTTTTATCACAGACATTTATGAACACAAAGCGCAGTCCATCGTGGCGAGAACGAATGCGACGCTTGTCAAGCCGGATGAAATTATTGAGATGGATGCGGATGTGTTTTGTCCCTGTGCGCTCGGAGCGATTCTCAACGACCATTCTATCACTCAGTTGAAAGCAAAAATTGTCGCGGGCGCCGCCAACAATCAACTTGCCGATGAACAAACGCACGGAATGAAACTGCTCGAACGAGGAATTCTCTACGCTCCTGATTACGTCATCAATGCGGGGGGACTTATCAGCGTTGCGAACCAACTCGACGGCAACACGTACGAGCAGGCAAAGAAACAAATCGAAGGGATCTACGAAACACTTCGGAACATCTTCAGAATATCACACGAGAAGCAACTGCCGACATTTCAGGCTGCAAATCATTTGGCAGAAGAACGACTTGCACAGGGACGAAACAGAGCAAAAGGGAAATTGACATACTCAGGAAATAATGTAGTTGCGCATATTGCGTAACGAAATATTCATTGACAAAGAAAGAAGACAATGGCAGCAATCAGAAGAAGAATCCTCAGGGAAAAAGTAATGCAGGTGTTGTATGCATCTGAAATTTCGAAAGAACCGCTTTCGCTTATTTTAGACCAACAACTCACAGACATTCATCCAAAACCGAATGAAATAAAATTTATCAAAGAATTGTGTCAGGCAGTCGTGCAACACGAAATGGAACTTGACCAACTTATCAAATCAAAAGTTCAACATTGGGAGTTCGACCGGCTCGCACTTCTTGACCGCATCGTCATGCGGATGGCGCTCGGTGAGTTACTCTACTTTCCTGATATTCCTCCGAAAGTTTCTCTCAATGAAGCAATTGAACTTGCGAAAGTGTATAGCACACCGAATAGCGGAACATTCATCAACGGAGTGCTGGATGCGATTCATCATGAGTTGATTGATTCGGGCACTATCTTGAAATCAGGAAGAGGACTTGTCGAGCAGACGCTTCACACTCACGAGGAAGAAGAGCAACAACCAATCGGAGATGCATGACGGAGACGAATCCGGACGTAGTGCGCTCGCTTCCGAATGTCGAAGCACGTCGCGGAATGCAAGTGTTCGCATGGTCTCTTTTTGATTTTGCCAACACGGCGTTTTACGTTCTCATTCTTGTCATCAGTTATCCACTCTATTTCAAAGAGGTTGTTGTTCGGGAGTCTCAGTACGCAGACTTTCTCTGGGGATTGACATTCAGTATTTCAATGGCAATTGTCGCGTTCATTTCTCCCATACTTGGCGCGGCGGCAGACCGAGGTGTTTCCAAGAAAACATTTCTTTTCCTTTTCACTGCATTGTGTATCGTTTCAACGTCGTTCCTTTTTTTTGTTGATGCAGGAGCAATTGCCCTTGGAATGTTCCTGCTCGTTCTTGCAAACATCGGTTTTGAGGCAGGTTTGGTTTTTTATGATGCGTTTCTCCCGGAACTTTCCCGACCGCATGAACTCGGAAAAATTTCCGGCTATGGATTTGCGATGGGATATGTCGGTTCGTTAGTGACGCTTATCGTTTCCTTCCCATTGCTGAGCGGCGGGTTTGTCGCTTCAAATCTGATGAACGTGCGAAGCAGTTTCCTTCTTGCGGCAGGGATGTTTTTTTTGTTTGCAATTCCGCTTTTTGTTTTTGTTCGAGAGAAGTCGGGGCGTGAACGGTTTCATTTCGGATTTGTCTCGCTCGGTTTCAGACAAGTCGGACAAACGTTGAAGGAAATTTCCCGTTACAAAAATGTCGGGCGGTTTTTACTTTCGTATTTTATTTATTTCGATGCTATCAATACGATAATTATTTTTTCCTCAATTTTTGCAAGACAATCATTGCACATGGATTTGAGTGAAATAGTGATTTTCTTTTCGTTAGTTCAAACTTCAGCAATCATCGGTTCCTATTCTTTCGGAATTCTCGCCGACCGAATCGGGCAGAAACGCGGGCTTAACTTCACGTTGCTTCTTTGGTTGTTCGTGTTGGTAGCCGCGTTTTTCACGGAAGAGAAAATGATGTTCTTCGGAGTGGGAGCGGCGGCGGGAGTTGCGCTCGGTTCCTCGCAATCAACGAGCCGAAGTCTCATGTCCGTTATTATCCCGCCGGAAAAGAGAACGGAATTTTTCGGGTTTTATTCGTTTTTTGGGAAAGCATCGGCAATTTTGGGTCCCGCGCTTTTTGGTTATATTTCTTCCGTTATGAATCAACGCGCCGCACTTGTTGCTATCGGAGTGCTTCTCATTATCGGTTTTCTACTTCTCCAACGAGTTCAAGAAGAACCGTATGCGAAGGAACTCTCGCTTTCATAAATCCGTTCTGTTTGTGTTTGATATCCGTCCACAGATATATTACAGGTAATTGATGAACATACTTTTCTCACTCTTTGTTATTGTAATGATGCTTGTTTCGTCCGGCGATAAATCCAAGCCGAGCGTTAATAAATTTGTGCAATGTGAAATCAAATTGGTTGAACAATCGCTCAAAGCCGGTTCGACCGGAACTGTACAAATTTCTTTCAAACCGACAAAAGGAATCCACGTCAATCTTGACCCGCCGATGAGTTTGAATCTTGATAAATCAGATGTAATTTCTAAAATAGAAAAATTAGAGACGACGAAAGATAAAAAGCACGATTATCTTGATGCAACCAAACCGGTGACTGCAAAATTCACTATAACAAAAAACGCAAAACCCGGTACCATCAAACTGAAAGGCACATTCACTTATTTTTATTGTTCCGATGCAGAGGGATGGTGCAACCGGTTCAAGCAACCGATAGAACTTGCTCTCACTATTACTAAGTAGATTTGATGTCGAAGACATATTTCATGTCTGATGCTCATCTCGGGTTGAGTGCGCCGGATGTTGAGCGGGAAAAAGAGCAACGCCTTCTTTCTTTTTTTGATTTTGTGATGAACGATGCAAGTCAACTCTTTATCCTCGGCGATTTATTCGATGCGTGGTTTGAATATAAAACGGTCGTTCCGAAGGGATTTCATCGTACGCTAACAAAGTTAGAAGACGTTGCGCGTAATCAAATTACTGTTCACTATCTTGCCGGCAACCATGATTACTGGATGGGAGATTCATTCCGGGAACTCGGCATCAATGTTTATCATGAAGAATTTGAAACGACAATTGACGGGAAACGAATTTTTCTTCATCACGGCGATGGACTTGCACATAACGACAATGGCTATCGAATATTGAAAAAGATTCTTCGTAATCCCATCAATATTAAACTGTATAAACTTCTTCATCCCGACCTCGGGCTTTCGCTTGCGAAATCATCTTCAAAGAAAAGCCGGAGTTACACTTCCGCAAAACATTATGGCGAAGAAGACGGTATGATGCAATTCGCACAAGAAAAAATTAAACAAGGATGTGATGCCGTGATTATGGGACATCGTCACGTACCGAACTTCAAACAATTCGGAAATGGAATCTATATTAATCTTGGTGATTGGATTACGTATTTTTCCTATGCTGTACTGGAAAACGGAATTTTTGAATTGAAACGCTGGAACGATTGAACTGAATGACAAAGAAACTGTTAAAACCTGAACAGAAGAAAAAACTTATTTGGGCGAGCGTATTTGCCTCGCTGCTTGTAATTGCGTATGGCATTTTTGTTTTGTCCGGCTTGCCCTCACTTGAGCAATTGGAAAACCCGCGACCGGAACTTGCAACGAAAATCTATTCCATTGACGGAGAAGTGCTTGACCAATTCTATATTAAAAACCGAACGCAGGTATCTCTCAGTGATTTGCCGCCGCACCTTGTTGATGCACTCATTGCAACGGAAGACAAAAATTTTTATGAACACTGGGGAGTTGACTTGCGCCGCTTCGTCACCGCGATGGTGAAGAATGTGTTCACGCTCCGGCTTCGTGAAGGTGCAAGTACAATTACCCAACAACTTGCTCGCAATCTCTATGGGTTCAAAGGAGAGAGCGAAAATGTTTTTTCCAAAGCAACGAGGAAAATCAGGGAGTTTATCACTGCCGTGCAGATTGAACGTAACTACACGAAGCAAGAAATCATCGAAATGTACCTGAGCGTTGCATACTTCGGTCGAAGCGCGTACGGCATAGCCTCCGCGTCAGAAATATATTTTGATAAAAAGCCGATTGATTTAAGTTTGACTGAAAGCGCTCTCCTTATCGGTATGTTGAAAGGACCTGGAACGTATGACCCGTACAAAAAATTCGAGCGAGCTATCGGGAGAAGAAATACGGTTCTCGGTCAAATGATAAAATACAACTACATCACCGAGGCGGAGGAACAACGTGCGCGCATCGAGCCGATAATTCTCCATCCGCTTGAAGAACAACGAACAGGTCTGGCGCCGCATTTCGTCGAATACATCCGGCAACAACTTATTCAAAAGGCAGAGACCTACGGATTTGATATTTACCGTGATGGACTATCGGTGTACACAACGCTCGATAGTAGAATGCAACAACATGCAAACCGCGCTGTTGATGAACATCTCACGGAATATCAAAAAATGTTCGATAAATCATGGAACTGGAAATACCATCCGCACGATTTGAAGAAGGTTATTTCTCACACCATCAGAACTCTTGACGTCTATAGGGATGCGCCGGAGGAATTGAAAGACAGCATTGCAAAAGCATTGAAGAACAATCCGGAGTTTGTTGATTCCGTCAAACGTGCGACTAAACAAATCGAAGTCGGTTTTGTTGCACTCGACCATCGAACCGGAAATATCCTTGCGATGGTTGGAGGTTCGCAGTTCAAAGTATTTAAGTATGGATTGAATCACGTTACGCAAACGAAACGTCAACCCGGTTCAACATTCAAGCCGTTTGTATTTACTGTGGCGATTGATAATGGGTATGCGCCATCGTATGAAATTTTAAATCAGCCGGTCACCGTGATGTTGCCCGGAGGAAAACGATGGACTCCACAAAATTTTGATGGAACGTTCGGAGGAAAACTTACTATACGCGAAGGATTTACATACTCCATTAATTTAGTCGCCATTCGTACGATGATGGAAATTGCACCGGTTCAGCAAGTGATAGAGTATGCTCACAGGATGGGAATCAAGTCCGACCTTCCTCCATACGAATCGTTAGCAATTGGAACCGGTGAGGTTGTTCCCTTGGATATTGTTTCAGCGTTTGGTGTATATGCTAATGAAGGAGTGCATGTGGAACCGATTTCGATTTTGAAAATCATTGATAAAAACGGAAGCATCATCGAAGAAAACTTTCCGTCGAGACGCGAGGTATTAAATCCTGAGACTGCGTACATCATCACTGACATGATGGAAGATGTGGTGAACAGCGGAAGCGCAGCGCGTATCCGTTCAATGTTTCATTTACCAGCGGCAGGTAAAACCGGAACGACACAGGAATATGCCGATGCTTGGTTTATTGGCTACACACCACACATTACCGCCGGAGTTTGGGTCGGATTCGACAATAAAACTGTGCATTTCACAAGCGCAGATGGACAGGGTGGACGTGCCGCCGCACCGATTTGGGGAAAATTTATGAAATACACATACGAAGACGGGACAATTGGAATGCCGCTCGGATATTTTAATCAACCCGAAGGCGTCGTCCGTGATACGATTTGTGCCGAAACGAAAAAACTCGCGACAGAATATTGTCCGAACAAAATAGAAGAACTCTTCAATCGAAAATACCGACCGGAAGCCTGCCCGAAACATACTTCATGGCGATGGAAAGAGGAAGAGGAAGCGAAAAGCCCTATCAACTAATACCGTTTGGCTCCACACAGCCGACGATTATTCTTCCGCGTAAATATCGAAATCATCTTCGATTGCAACATCGGCTTCGTCCGTCCGAAGTTTTCTGACAATCAGGAAAATCGGGAGCGACACCAATGCCGCAACACCGACCCACTTTAAAAATTTCATCATTGGGTAGTTGTTGTTGAGATTGTGAATTATATTCTGTGACAAGATACATTCATTTTTTTAATGATTGGTTGACTAAAGTCACCCATTGGAAGTAGAAACTGAAATTCTTATATTGGAGCGCAAGAAAAGCCCGGATGGCGGAATTGGCAGACGCGCTAGATTCAGGTTCTAGTGGCTGAAAGGTCGTGCAGGTTCAACTCCTGTTCCGGGCACAATAGACCATCTCTTAAAAGCATGAAATGGTTGGTAGGAACTTCAAATTATTTTGAAGATTTATGTCTTGTAATTATTTTACTTTTTTTTTACACTAATCAGAGTCTATTACAATAAAATGCATCTTTTGTTGTGACAAAAATTGAGTTGCTTCCTTTTTTCCCATCACAAACATCCCCGTAGAAAAAGCATCAGCCTCAATCGCAGTGTTTGCTATTACAGTTCCGCTGAGAATTGATGAAGCACTTCGTCCTGTGCGCGGGTCAAGCAAATGCCCGATTCGTTTACCATTCAGTTCGATAAAGTTTTGGTAGTTGCCGGAAGTTGAAAGCGCCTGATTTTTTATTTTGACTGTTGTCATAATTTCTTCCGTGTTCTGCGGGTCAACAATTCCGACTTCCCATGCATCCTCATAGGGAGGAGTACCAAGTGAAAAAATATCTCCGCTATGATTGATAAGCGCAGATTCGATTCCGTGTCGCTTGAGAATGTTCACTGCCCGGTCGAGCGCGTAGCCGACGGCTATGCCGCCGAAATCAAGACGTGTATTTTCGTGTAGTAAGTTGACGACTCCAAGTTTGCTGTTTTCGGTTTCCGGTTTCCTGTTGCTAATCAAGTGTTTCGAGTTTTGAGTTTTGGGATTTGTGGTTGTCCTTTCGAAGTTTGAACTGAATGAGACATTGTGGAAACCCACTCCATCGAGAACTTGGGCGATTTGTTTATCGGTCGGGAAGTGATGGAGAGATTTGTCATCACGGAAACCATAGAGTTCCATCAATGGCTCGATGGTTACATCGAAAGCGCCGCCTGTGAGTTGATGAAATTTCCTCGCGTGTTCAAGTACCTCGATGATTCTGAAATCAACAGCAATTTCTTGTTTAATCGAATGACAATTGACCAATGACAAATGACTATTGACATCATACACACTCATCAGTTTGTCAATCGTCTTCATCTCCTTGATTGCTTCATCAATTGCATTGTTGCACAGTCGTTCGTCTTCGTGATATGCTGTGAACGTAACGATGCTTCCCATGGTGAACGCCGCTCGGTTGATTTCCTTCAACTGAAGAATTTCTTTTGAGAAAATCTTCAACGGAATTAGTGACGCTCCAACTGTTAACAGGGAAGAAAGCCGGAGAAACTTTCTCCGCGTGAACGAATGAATCAATTCGTTTTTCTGAACCATAATTCTTTCAGCATCAATCCAACCATAACAAAATAACAACCGACCATCGAAGTGCCGGAGATAAGGACGAGCCAGACGAAATGTTCGGAGACAAACCGCATCGCCCAAATTCCCCCGAACGTTGTGATGATGGCGATGAGCGGTTCAACCATCAGCAATGTTTTCCATGATTCTTTTATCGAAGAGAAATAAAACAATCCACCAAGTGCAAAGAAGACAAATGATAACGAAAGAATATGATTGTGAAGAAAGATGTACATTTCATCAGCGCTCTTCTCGTATTTCAGTTCAGCCGATTCAATTCCTTCCGGCGTGCCTCGATATTCTTCCACCAAACCGGAGGGTGAACCGCTCGATTTATGTTCGACAAAAAACAAGCCGATGGAATAACCGATAGTAAGTACAAGCAAGAACGCTGTAAGAAATAGCCGCAACGTTGTGTCGGCATCTTTTAATCGCCACTGTGTCATTATTTTTCCAACCGTTCTTTGATAAGTTCGTACGTTGTAAGAACTCTTTTCACCCCAAGTGTGATAGCCCGGACGGACAGCGTCGCTCCGCTGATGTTCTTGATATCTTTGCCCGAAAGAAGTTTATCATTAAAACCCTTGCCGCGAAATTGTTTCCGGAACGATTCATAGGTGATTTCCCCTCCATACGCCTCACGGTACGCAAGAACGTCCACATCAACAACTTCTCCGCTCGGTTTCAATGAAACGAGATATGTGATGAGTTGTACTTTTCCCTTCACATCATCAACAAAACCGAAGCCGACAACTTCGTTTTTATTCTTACAAGAATACACCTTCACCGTATCAGATAACCACTGCGACTTGCTTTGCTCAAAAATTTTCTTCTTCTCGTCTGCACCGAGAACAACCTTCGACAAAGTAACGGCGACTGAATCACCGAACATCTTTTTCAGTGACTCAGTAGCCTTCGATTGCAGTAATGGTTGTGCGCTTGCATCAAGAAAAAACAAAGTACAAAGTACAAAGTACAAAGTACAATGAGCGAGGAGCGGTGAGTGTTGAGCAGAGAGCAAAAACATTCTCTTAGAAATTGTAACCAATTCCAAGGTTTAACTGCTTTGTATTTTTCTCCGCCGCGTTGTTGAAGAACTGATAATCAAATTTGAAGACAGTGTTGTATGTCGGTTTGTAAGAAACACCGAGTGTGATTTCATTCCGGTCGAGCAGAGGATTGGCAGTAATGTTCGTGACCTTCGATTGTGTATTGTACTTTTCATATCTGCCAAAAGCATACAGCGCTTGTTCTGTATCTTCGCACATATGAGGAAGAACATTGTACGCCGCTTCGATATAGTAACCAATCATTTGGTCGCCAACACCTTTCTTATATTTTTTGTTGATAAGTTCTGCATCTCCAAGATTTTCCAACACAGCAACAGCCCGAACTGCGAGATTATCGTACGAATATTGTGCATCGGCAGAAAGTACGCTCAAAAATCCGCCGCCTAACGAATCGTTTGCCTCAGTCGTATTTCCAAGAAAGAAAGAACCGCCGAGTTTCAAATCAGTTGAGGCAGTGTAATCAACTCTTCCTGTGAATGTTGGATTAATCGGTGAACTGTAAAAACTGCTTTGGCGTCCGCCGCGAATTCCACTTGTGCTATCAAAGCCGCTTGCTTTTAATCCAGCCATGACATAGAGTTGGTAGTTCATTCCTTCAGCAACCGAGCCATAAATTCCCACACCCGATTCTCTCCATGTTGAAGGAATTATCGTGCGGTCAACATTCGGTCGTTCAACTCCGTGAAATGTTGGCGGTTCATGAAATTGGTTGATGATTCCAACAGGTGGAAGCAAAATACCTGCTCGCAATCCGATGGATTGATTGAAATGCCAATCGAGGTATGCCTGCTCAAGTGCAATTTCACTGCCTGATTTTGTTCCTTCGACTTTCGTATGCTCAAGTTCAAGTTCGGACTTGAACGAAAGTTGTTCGTTGAAGGAATGTCCGATATACAACACGAAGCGATGGAAATCAAGTTGTCCGGCTTTGTCGCCATCGGGCTCGTTGTAGTGTAACTCGCCATAACCGCCGACGGTTGTGGCTTCTTCGGTTTGTGAGAAAAGTCTGCTGTTGAAAATTGAAACACTCAACAGCAGCGTGATAGTAATAAGTGATAATAAAGAACGCATTGTTGTTCTCCTTAAGTTAGTTATTGATTTAGTTATTGATTTAGTTAATTAAGGAGTGATGATTGATGCTTGAAATCCACCAAACACTTCAGTATATTGGTGCCGTGACTGATGGGCAGCATCGCTCATCACTCTCTTTGATTGAGTACTTCACCTTCAAGTTAGCGCAAGAAGTGAAGTACTCTTTTTTATTTATGGTGATTGGTGAATAGTGAATAGTGAATGGTTAATGGTTAATCATCCATTGATGTTCAGGTTGACAAATCACGATTCACAATTCACTACTCACTATTCTAAACTTCGAATGTCGTTTGCTTTTGTTTGATTGTAACAGAACAACCGCAATCATGGCCGCACGCGCTCAACTTCGCTCGCTTGCGGCGACGAAGTTCATGCCGAACGAGAAGCACTGCGCTCACGCCGACAATTAGTAACGATAGTAGTTGCTGCCAATCCATAAATCAATTCAAAAATGAAAAATGCAAAAGTAAAAAAATGTTCTGTACAATGAGCGATAGTTGACAATTGACCGTTGGCCGTTGGCCATTCACCATTGACAATTATCCATTGATTAATAACCCAATTCTGTAAACTATAAAAGTAACAACGTAAGCGAGTGCGGTCATGTATCCGAACTGGAGCGTTGCCCATTTCCAACTGCCTGATTCACGGCGGACGACGGCGATGGTTGAGAAACATTGCATCGCAAGAACGTAATACACCATCACGCAAATCGCAGTAAGTGCTGTGAACGTCGGCAGACCTGTTTCGGGATTCGTATCGTTCTGCATTCGTGTTTGAAGCGAAACAGTTTCCGAATCATCCGATGTATTCACGTTGTATAGCGTTCCCATCGTGCTTACGAAGACTTCACGTTGTAACAGCGAGGTAACAATTCCAACTCCGATTTTCCAATCAAAGCCAAGCGGTTTGATGAGCGGCTCAATCAAATGTCCGGCTTGACCTGCAAAACTTTTTTCGAGCCGTTCTGTCGGAGTTCCATATTCAGTTTTTGGATACGTTGCAAGAAACCACAAAATGATAGACACGCCGAGAATAATTGTTCCGGCTCGTTGGAGAAAGTGCCACGCTCGTTCCCACATTTGAATCAAAATATTTTTCAGTGATGGAACTTTGTACGGTGGCAACTCCATGATGAACGGAGAGGACTTTCCTTTTAACAACGTTTTCTTGAACAACCAAGCAACTGAAAGTGCCATCACTACTCCGAGGAGATACATTGAAACAAGCGTCAAACCCGGGAGCGAAAATATTCCGAGTACCGTTTGTTTTGGGATGAACGCGGCGATCAACAACGTATAGACAGGAAGCCGTGCGCTACAACTCATGAGTGGAGCGACGAGCATGGTTGCAAGTCTATCATTCTTGTTTTCGATTGTTCGCGTCGCCATGATTCCCGGAATCGCACACGCAAACGAACTGAGTAACGGAATGAATGATTTCCCATGCAGTCCAACTTTGCCCATCATTCTATCCATAACGAATGCGGCGCGTGCCATGTACCCCGTGTCTTCAAGAAATCCGATGAAGAGAAAGAGCAGTGCAATTTGCGGAAGAAACGTTACAACTGCGCCAACACCTGCAACCGCGCCGTTCACAAGTAAATCCTGTAAATCTCCGGGTGGAATGATGTTGGTAATCATCGCTCCAATTCCATCAACTCCGCTCGAAATCCAATCCATCGGATAACTTGCCCACGAGAAAATTGTCTGGAACATCAGCAGCATCACAAGAAGAAAGAACAAAAATCCCCAAACATTGTGTGTGAGAATTTTATCAATCTTATCGCTGAGTCGTTGTGGAGTTTGCGCATTTCTCTTGACCGCTTCGTTGCAGATTCGTTGAATCAACTCGTACCGCGACTCGACAAACACTAACTGCGTATCAAATCCAAGTCCTCCGAGTTTTTTGTAATCGCCTTTTACATGCTCAATGATTTCCGGGTCGAACCGGTCTTCATGTTCATGCAATGCTTCGGGTGAAGTGAGGAGCGTAATCGCTTCATGAAATGCAAGCGCGTCATGAAAATGGTGTTTCTGTTGAAGCAACTCTTTGAGTTCATCACATTCTTCCCGAACGACTTGAGGAAGTTTCCATTGCCGAACTTTTAGCGAGACTTCAATTTTCCTAATGACGACATTTTTCAATTCATTCAAGCCGATGCCTTTGCTTGCGACGGTCGGAATGACGGGAACGCCGAGTGCGCTCGAAAGTTTGTTCACATCAATTGAAATTCCCTGTTTTTCGGCAACATCCATCATATTCAACGCGATGACGATTGGGAAACCGTAGTCAATAATCTGAGTAACAAGGTAGAGATTTCGTTCGACGTTGCTTGCATCTACTACACAAATGATAAGCGAGGGAGAAACGATACCTTCAATTTTTTGAAGGAGAACATCAGTGGCAATTTTTTCATCGGGAGAATTTGCAGTGAGACTGTACGTCCCGGGAAGGTCAAGCAGAACGGCTTCGGTTTCATCGGGGAGAGAAAGCGTGCCTGACTTTTTTTCGACTGTTACGCCGGGATAGTTCGCGACTTTTTGTCGCAAGCCGGTGAGTGCATTGAAGAGCGTTGTCTTGCCTGCATTCGGATTGCCGATGATGGCGATGTTGCGGAGAGCGATGTACTGAGTTGACTCAACTTGTTGAGCAGTGAGTGACATGGTTCAGAATCCTGAACGGAATTAACCGAAAGGAACGACGAGAATTTCCTTTGCGATTTGTTCATTCAACCCGATGCGAGTGTTGCACACTTCGCAGACGAGATGGCTATCGTGGTTAATCGTGCATCGGATGATTGCGTTTTCGTAGAAACCAAGTTCGCGCAGGCGATGACAAATTTCCGGCGTGGATTGGATGTCGTAGATTCTGCAAAATTGTCCGACGGGGGCTTGTGTTAATGTAGTTGCACTCATATTATTTTTTCTGACACTTAGAACATGTTCCAAAAATTTGAAGCGAAGAATTTTCAAACCGAAACTTGTGTTCCTCACATACTTCGGTTTGAAGCCGGTCTAACTCTGTGTTGACGAACTCGATGATGTCGCCGCACGTGAGACAAATGAGATGGTCGTGGCGCGGTCTGCCGAATGCTTTTTCGTAGCGTGATGAGTTGTCGCCGAAGCGATACTTGGAAATCAATCCGCACTGAACGAGAAGGTCGAGCGTGTTGTAGACCGTCGCCCGCGATGCCTTTGTTCCTTTTGTCCTCAGAATTGAATAGAGTTGGTCGGCATCAAAGTGACCATCGGTATTCATAATTTCTTCAACCAAGGAGAGCCGTTCCTGAGTAACACGGAGTTGCTTTGTTTGAAGAAACTGAGTAAAAGTTTCGATTGCGGTTAAATTATCCAAAAATCTTATTCTTATTTAGACTTAGTCTAAATATAAACAAACATCGTGCAAGAAACAAAACATCTGATTGGGTCGTTGACGATGGAGTCATTGTCGTATTGAAATTTGGCTGATTCGTTTTGTTTTCATCTGTTTCGAAGAATTATATGTTGGAGAAATTGCCGAGAAAGAGTACATTCGCGGAGAGAAAAATTCAAATAATTTATCAAATGAAAGAAAATGAACATGATTGATGTATCAAATCAGATAGTATTGATTACGGGCGGTTCAAGGGGAATTGGCGCCGCAACGGCAATGCTGTTTGCACAAGCAGGAGCAAACATAGCGATAACGTATCAAACTAATAAGATGGCGGCAGAAGAAGTAGAACGCACTGTGAAAAATCTCGGCAGGAAATGTCTTTTGTTGAAAGGAAAAATTGAACTGTATTCAGATTGTGAACGAATCGTTCAGCAAACACTTGAGAAATTCAAGCGGATTGATGTGCTTGTTAATTCAGCAGGAATTTGGGAAATGGGGAAGATTGGAGCGATGTCCCCCGAACAATGGAAACGAACGATTGATGTCAATCTTACGGGTACATTTAACCTATGTAATCTCGTCGTTCCAATAATGAAAAAACAAAAGTATGGCAAAATAATTAATGTTTCAAGCACGGCGGGGCAGAGAGGTGAAGCAAACTATTCTCATTACGCAGCCTCAAAGGGAGGAATGATTGCGTTTACAAAATCCATAGCAGTTGAGTTAATTCGGAATGGAATTTGGGTGAATTGTGTAGCCCCGGGTTGGGTTGATACCGATATGGTTTCTCATGTTTTCAAGAATTCAAATCAAAAAGAGGGAATTTTCGATTCGATTCCAAGGGGAAGAATTGCTTCGCCGGAGGAAATTGCCGGACCGATTTTGTTTCTCGCATCGGATTTATCAAACCACATAATCGGGGAAGTGCTGAATGTGAACGGTGGTAGCGTATTATGCGGATAAAATAAAATCAGTCAAAGAATCATTTTTTTTAAGATTTTGCTTGACAAGTTGTTGAAATTTTGTATATTTGAGCGATTTTGAAAACGATATTGACCAAATGAAAAAACATCACACAAAATTTCTTTCCGGAAAAGCAATCGAACGAAAACCGATTGCACCGAATACGAGCGTTGTGAATTTGGTTGAAAATTATTTTAATGCTTACAACGCCGCACGGTTGAGAGAAGCATGTCAGTTATTCACACAAAAAATGCTTGTGCCTGAATCAACTGTAGGATTGAGTTTAACAGGCGCTTTAACTCCGGCAGGATTAGGTGGAACATGCATTGTTCCGCTGATGAAAGCGGGCTTTGTTGATTGGATTGTCAGTACCGGTGCGAATCTCTATCACGATACACATTTTTCAATCGGGCATTCGTTGCATCGCGGCTCGCCGAACGTGAACGATAAGGCGCTTCGCAAAGCAGGAGTGATTCGCATTTATGATATTTTATTTGATTATGATGTTCTGCTGACGACAGATGCGTTTTTCAGGAAAGTTCTTCGGCTTGAAGAATTTCAAAAAGAAATGGGAACTGCCGAGTTTCATTATCGAATGGGTAAATACGTTGCAGAACGTGAACGAGTTCTCAGAATCAAACACAGCAGTATGCTTGCGGCGGCGTATCGTTATGGTGTTCCGATTTATACTTCATCGCCGGGCGACAGTTCGATTGGAATGAACATAGCGGCAACAAAACTTACAGGAAGCAAAATTAGTATAGATGTTTTGCTTGACGTAAATGAAACCGCAGCGATTGTCCTCGCGGCAAAACGAAGCGGTGGAAAGAGTAGTGTTGTTTTGATTGGCGGCGGCTCACCGAAAAATTTTGTGTTGCAGACCGAACCACAAATTCAGGAAGTTCTCGGCATCAATGAAAAAGGGCACGATTACTTTTTACAAATCACCGATGCGCGACCCGATACCGGCGGACTTTCCGGCGCAACTCCGGGCGAAGCAGTCACGTGGGGAAAAGTTGACCCCAACTCACTCGGCGATGCAGTTGTCTCGTATCTCGATTCAACAGTTGCTCTTCCGATTATGACATCGTACGCCTTGAAAAAAATCAAGCCGAGACCGTTGAAGAAATTGTACAAACGGCGTGAAGAATTTATGGCGTTGTTGACAAGCGAGTACAACAAAGCAAAATCAAAAAAGAAAAAGAAATAAAATTAGATTGTTTAAAAATATAATTCAGTACTGTAACGTCGAAAGACATTGCAGGGTCATCCACACTAATTAACTCAAGGAGTCACCATGGGCAGATACACAGAACTGCATGAATTACTTAACAGCTTCGAGAAAGACTTTGTCAAGTTTTACGAGAAGGGAAATAAGTCAGCAGGAACACGCGTTCGGAAACACATGAACGACCTGAAGCGCAAAGCACAGGAAATCCGAATGGAAGTTCAGTCAATGAAAGCAGTTTCCAAAGGTTCAGAAGAACCCGCGGCGCAATAATCGTTTGAAAATTGGACTCCTGCCCGCTTTGGCGGGCAGGAGTCTAAAACGAATGTAAGACGAATTTCAATTCGTCTCCAATAGGTCGAAATGAAATTCGACCAATATGTCTTCTCTCCAACAATCGTAGAGATGAAGAAAGCGGTGTATTCACTTTACTCATCAACTCCTCGGTTCCTATGAACTTCTCCAATCATTTCGTCTCCCACAAAGCAACGTACTTTTTATTATTGATTGTCGTCTCTGCATGTTTTGTCTTCGGATTTCAATTCGGAGCGAATTACCGGGCGATTCATTACAACGCACTTCTCGTTGATACGCATAATGATGTTGTTCAACGCGTTCTCGGCGGCGAAGATATTTCCTTCAGAACGTTGCACGGACATTCGGATTTGCCCCGCTTTATCGAAGGGGGTGTTGATGTTCAAATGTTTTCGATTTGGGTTCCGCCCGAAAAGAAAAAGCAGTCGTATTACGCGCAGGCAAACGAGCAGATTGATTCCATCATGAGTTTTGTCAAACGAAATCCTGAGCAAACCGGATTTGCGCGGACTGCAAACGAGGCGGTTTCCATTGCGTTGAAGGAGAAACTTGCCGCGATGCTCGGAATGGAGGGCGGACATCCGATTGGTAATGATTTGAAAAAATTAGAACACTTCTACAAACGTGGCGTCCGGTATATGACGCTGACATGGAACAACAGCACCGATTGGGCTACATCCGCGAAAGACGAAACAGACACGACCTTGCATCTGAAGCATAAAGGTCTGACAGAATTCGGAAAAAAAGTTGTGCAGAAAATGAACGAACTCGGAATGATGGTGGACGTTTCCCATGTCGGCGAGCAAACGTTTTGGGATGTTATGAGCGTAACAAAAAAACCGGTGATTGCCTCGCACTCGGATGTGTGGGCGCTACGACAACACCGCCGCAATCTGAAAGATGACCAAATCAAAGCGATTGCAAAAAGCGGTGGAGTAGTGTTCATCAACTTTGCTCCATGGTTTATTGATAGCACATTCAGTGCGAAGGAAGATGTGCTTCACGAAGAGTACAAACATCAGATAGACTCACTAAAGAAAGCGCACAAAGGACCTGAATGGCTCGAAGATTTTTTAGTGTGGGAAATGTTATTTAAGGAATACCTGAAAATTCGTCCGCCGTTAAGCATGTTGATTGACCATTTTGATTATGTTGTCAAACTCGTGGGCGTTGACCATGTCGGTGTCGGCTCCGATTTCGATGGCATTACCGCTGTGCCGGGTGAAATGGATGATGTTTCCTGTTTTCCAAACATCACCCGAGAATTGTTAAACCGCGGATACAAAGAATCAGATGTTAAGAAAATTCTGGGAGAGAATTTTTTAAGGGTGATGAGGGAAGTGGAGAAAAAATAGAGTCTGATTCATCATGGGGTTGGAAGTAGAACTTCCTTGAATATTGGTTATGAACATTTAATTTGTAGTTGGAGAGCGTCTGTATTTTGCAAACAACAAATGCATCCCCGAACTTAATAAGCCTCTGAACTCTCTATTCTCACGAGATCGTATGGGAGATAATGCCGACGTTGACTTTTTCATTGAAAAAAAAAGTATCTCTCAATCAAGAACTCGAATTATCGTCTTTTGGGTAATGCTGTTGCATACTATTTTTTTTTGTCCTTGAATAAAGCACCTCTTCAATATCAACTAATGTCACTTGTTTTGCTTTGAGAAGTATTAAAAAATGATAGAGCAAATCTGCAGCTTCGTTTTTGAACAATTCAGTATTATTATCTATGGCTTCAATCACCAATTCTACAGATTCTTCTCCGACTTTTTGAGCTACTTTCTTAATGCCTCTTTTGTAAAGCTGGTTTGTGTATGATTTTTCCTCGTTGTTTTCAATTCTTTGAGCAATGGTTTGTTCTAATCCATAAAGAAATCCTTTTGGAGTTTCTGTCTTAAAACATGAGGTACTGCCCGTATGACAAGTGGGTCCTTGAGGTTCAACTTTAATGAGAATCGCGTCGTTATCGCAGTCAATATGAATGTCTTTTACGATTAAAAAATTGCCGGAAGTTTCTCCTTTTGTCCACAATCTGTTTTTACTACGGCTAAAGAATGTTACAGTATTGGTAGCTTGAGTTTTCTCCAATGCTTCTTTGTTCATGTAGCCCAACATCAATACTTGTAACGTATTGTTGTTTTGAATGATTACCGGTACTAAACCATCGTGTTTATGAAAATCTATATTCATCGTACTTCAATATTTTGTTTTTTTAAATAAATTTTAAGTTCTGGAATGGAGATTTCTCCAAAGTGAAATACACTTGCGGCTAAAGCTCCGCTTGCTTGGGTTTGTTCAAACACGTTTTTGAAATGTACTTTTAAACCCGCACCACCGGAAGCGATGACAGGAATAGTTACAATTTTGCTTACTTGATTTGTTATGTCAATGGCAAAACCATCTTTGGTTCCATCGTTATTCATAGAGGTCAGCAATATTTCTCCAGCGCCTGATGCCTCTGCCTGTTTTGCCCAATCAATAGTTTTTAGGCGTGTAGGTGTTTTTCCGCCATGAATGAAAACAATCCATTCGTTATTCAGGAATTTAGTGTCAATGGCTACAACTACACATTGATTTCCATATTGTTCTGCTATTTCAGTTATTAGTTCAGGTCGTTTTACTGCCGAAGAATTAAGACTAATTTTATCCGCACCAGATTGAATGATGATTGCCACATCTTCCAGCGAATTGATTCCACCACCAACGGTAAATGGAATATTGATTTCAGCGGCAATTTTTGTAACTAATGAGGACAAGTTTTTTCTTTTTTCAATAGTCGCCGTGATGTCTAAAAAAACTAATTCATCAGCGCCTTCTTGTACATATCTTTTTGCTAATTCAACCGGGTCGCCGGCATCTATGATGTTAATGAAATTGACTCCTTTTACGGTTCTCCCATCTTGAATGTCAAGACATGCTATAATTCTTTTTTTTAACATAATCCCGTAAGTTCTTTTAAGGTGATTTTCCCTTCATAAATGGCTTTACCGATAATAACGCCTTCGCAACCAATTATTTTCAAATCATTCAAATCTTGAATTGATGATACTCCACCGCTTGCAATCAATTTTACATTTGTTGCTTTCAGTATATCAGCATATAAGTCATTGGAAGTTCCTTGCAACATTCCATCTTTTGAAATATCGGTGCTAATAACATATTGAATTCCACTTTGCTCGTAGCCTTTGATAAAATCAATTATGTTAATTGTTGATTGATTTAACCAGCCGTTAGTTGAAATTTTCCATTCATTACAATCGGCACCCAATACTATTTTATCGGAGCCATACCGAGATAACCACGAGAGAAACAATGTTTTATCATGTACAGCAATACTTCCTCCCGTGATTTGAGAAGCGCCACTGTTAAAAGCTATTGCTATATCTTCATTACTCCTTAGCCCACCGCCGAAATCTATTTTTAAGTTTGTACGAGAGGCGATTTGTTCCAAGATTTTATGATTCACAATGTGCTTTGATTTTGCTCCATCTAAATCTACCAGATGAAGAAAATTCATTCCATTGTCTTCAAATTCAATGGCAACCTCCAAAGGATTTTCGTTGTAAATGATTTTGGTCTCATAATCACCCTTGGTTAAGCGAACACATTTTCCTTCAATGATGTCTATTGCCGGAATGATTCTCATAATGCTAAAAAGTTTTTAAGGATTCTTTCGCCAACGGCGGCAGATTTTTCAGGGTGAAACTGGGTAGCATAAAAATTGTTTTTCTGAATAGCCGCGCTAAAGGATACGCTATAATTACACTCGGCTATAGTTTGCGGACAAATATCAGCATAATAACTATGCACATAATAGACATTATCTGTCTTTTCAATTCCATTAAATAGCTCACCTTTTGTAAAAGTAAAATCATTCCAGCCCATATGCGGCACTTTCTCTTTGGATGGAAATTTTCTTACCCTGGAATCAAATATACCAAGACATTCTGTATTTGCTTCTTCAGAAAATGAACACATCAATTGTAAGCCCAAACAAATGCCTAACGAAGGTTGTTCTAAAGACAGAATTGTTTTGTCGAGTTCCCGTTCTCTTAAATACTTCATAGCCGAACTTGCTTCACCCACACCGGGAAAGATCACTTTTTTAGCATTAAGTATCTCTTCTTTATTGTCGGTAATAATGCACTCGTGACCGAGTCTTGTTATCGCATTTTTTACTGATGTAACATTCCCCGCGTTGTATTGTATGATTGCTATCATAAACTCCCCTTAGTGCTAGGAATAGAAAAATTATTTGTTTTACTAACAGCCATTTTAATCGCCATTGCAAAAGCCTTAAAGATAGACTCAATTTTGTGGTGTTCATTTCCACCTTCTGCTTTTATATGAAGGTTGCATTTAGCATTGTCGCTGAATGATTTAAAAAAATGCATGAACATTTCAGTAGGCATTTCACCAATTTTTTCTCGCGTGAATTTTGCATCCCACACTAAATAAGGACGACCGCCAAAATCAATAGCCACTTGTGCCAAACAATCATCCATAGGAAGTAAAAAGCCAAAGCGTTGTATTCCTTTTTTGTCTCCAAGCGCTTGTATGAATGTGGTTCCTAAGGTGATGGCTACATCTTCAATAGTATGGTGTTCGTCAATGTCTAAATCTCCAATAACACTAATTTCCAAATCTATATTTCCATGTTTTGAAATTTGTTCTAACATGTGATCGAAAAATCTTATTCCGGTTGAAATAATACTGTTCCCGGAACCATCAAAGTTTAGTACGACGCTAATTTCTGTTTCCGAAGTTTTTCTTACTGTTTTGGCAGTTCTGGGTTTTTCTTTTAGATACTGATAAATATGTTCCCAACTTGAAGTTGTTAAAGTAGCTCCCGTATTTTTTTCTTTACCTAAAAATATAGATTGACACTGTAAATTTTTCGCCAATTGTACATCTGTAAGTCTGTCCCCAATAACGTATGAATTATCTAAATCATACTTCCCGTTCATATAATGGGTAAGCATTGCAGTTCCCGGTTTACGAGTAGGTGAGTTATCTGCCGGAAGACTTTTGTCAATAAGGATTTCAGAAAATACGACACCTTCATTTTGAAAAGCCTGAATAATTTTATTCTGACTTGGCCAAAAAGTGTCTTCGGGGAATGATGCTGTGCCCAAACCGTCCTGGTTGGTTACCATGACTAAATCGTAATCTAATTCTTTTGCAATTCGAGATAGGTATTGGAAAACGCAAGGATAAAATTCCAATTTTTCCAATCTGTCCAACTGGGAATCAATAGGAGGTTCAATAACAAGCGTTCCATCTCTATCTATAAAAAGTACTTTTTTCATTTTGACATTTCTCTTAAAGCGTTTATTAATGCTTGATTTTCTTCCGGGCTTCCCACTGTTATCCTGATACAATTATAGATTACACTATGTCTATTTCGGGTAATGATTTTTCTACGCACTAAATCACTGTAAATTTGGTTAGCATCAATGACTTCAACCAAGAGAAAATTAGCATCAGAGGGATATATTCGTTTTATGAGGCTACTATCACGAAGTGCGGCTTCCAGCATTCTCTTTTCCGTTAAAATGATTTTTTTATTTTTTTCAAACTCCTCTTTTTTAGACAGGGCATCGATTGCCGCTTGTTGATTGAGCAGGCTAACATTATAAGGAGGTTTTACTTTAGTAAAGAATTGAATGATTGCCATAGTAGAATACGCTATTCCAACTCTTGCAGCCGCTAAGCCCCATGCTTTGCTAAATGTTTGAATTACAATCAAATTAGAATACTGGTTCAATTGTTCAAGCCAAGAAGTTTTTTCACTAAAATCAATATACGCCTCATCAATCATCACTACACCTTGAAAATTCACCAAGATAAATTCAATATCTTTAGTATTGATGCAATTACCTGTTGGATTATTGGGTGAGCAGATAAAAATTAATTTCACCTGTTCATCAAAAAGATAGTTTGTTACGGCTGCTATATTTATTTGAAATTCATTATTCAGGGGTAGTTTAATCAATTCAATATTGTTGATATTTGCTGATACTTCATACATTCCGTAAGTCGGTGAGAAAATCAGGGCTTTATCAATCCCTGGATTGCAAAATAGTTTAAAAGCCAAATCAATAACTTCATCGCTTCCATTGCCGATAAAAATATTTTCCGTAGTCGTTCCTTTTAATTGGGCAAGTTTCTTTTTCAGTTCATTTTGATGCGGATCGGGATAGCGATTTAATTCTCCAAAAGGATTTTCGTTAGCATCTAAAAAAACGCCTTCTTTACCGGAAAATTCATCTCTGGCGCTTGAGTAAGGTTTGAGTGTGTGAATGTTAGGGCGGATGATTTTATTTAAATCGAACATCTTATAAAGTCTTTAATCGAATTGTAACAGCATTTTTATGGGCTATCAATTGTTCGGCTTCCGCCATAATTTCAATAACAGATCCAATGTTATGAAGTCCTTCTTTACTAAGTTCTTGAAAGGTGATTTTTTTTACGAAGCTATCTATTGAAACGCCACTATAATTACGGGCATAACCATTAGTGGGTAACGTGTGATTTGTTCCGCTGGCATAATCACCTGCGCTTTCGCAACTGTAATTCCCTAAAAAAACTGAACCGGCATTGTTGATTTTATCAATCAACGACTCGGGATATTCTATAGATAAGAGTAAATGTTCGGGTGCAAATACATTACTGAACTCAATGCAATCGTGTAGATTTTTTAACAGAATTGCTTTGCTATTTTTCATTGCCGCTTCTATGATATCTTTTCTGGGCAATGTATCCAACTGCTCTTCCAAACATGCAATAGTATCTAAAATAACTTGTTCGTTGTCTGACAAAAGAATTACTTGACTATCAGCACCATGTTCGGCTTGTGATAATAAATCGGCTGCTACAAATTCAGGATTGCAATATTTATCAGCGATGACTAATACTTCACTCGGGCCCGCTGGCAAGTCAATAGCCACACCATATCTTTGAGCAATTTGTTTTGCCGCAGTTACATATTGATTTCCGGGTCCAAATATTTTATCTACTTTAGAAATGCTTTCGGTACCAAAAGTTAAAGCCCCGATTGCTTGAATGCCGCCAACGCGAAATATTGATTTAATACCTATTAAGTTGGCTGTAAATAAAATAGCCGGATCTATTTCACCATTGCTACCGGGTGGTGTACAAAGTACGATTTCCTTACAACCTGCTAGTATTGCTGGTATCCCCAACATCAAAACGGTGGAAAAAAGAGGAGCCGAACCACCCGGAATATAGATTCCTATCTTCTCGATGGGCCTGTTCTCTCTCCAGCATTTCACCCCTTTTGTAGTTTCGATAATTTTTTTTTCTTGAATCTGAGAGGCATGAAATTTTTCAATATTTCCTTTGGCTAAGGCAATTGCCTCTTTGAGTTCTAGTGAAACTGTATTCAATGCGTCTTCGATTTTTTGATATTCGACAACGATGGAATTCAGAGTCACATTATCAAAAAGTGAAGTGTACTCAAGAAGCGCTTTGTCTCCATTTTCTCGTATGTTTTCGAAAATACTGTAAACTATTTTTTCTAAATCCTGAGATGATTTAATTGGTCTTTTTGATAATTCAACCCAGTGTTGTTTTTCGGGATTAACTATTTTTTTCATTTACACAATCATTTTTTCAATAGGTACAACCAATATTCCTTCGGCGCCAAGACTTTTTAATTGGTCTATAATATCCCAAAACTCATCTTCTTTTACCACCGAGTGGATACTACTCCAACCTTTTGCAGCAAGAGGTAAAATAGTTGGGCTTTTCATACCGGGAAGTATGCTTGAAATTTTTGATATAGCTTCGTTGGGAGCGTTAAGCAAAATGTATTTATTTTCAGATGATTTACGAACAGCATTAATTCTAAATAATAACTTATCAAGAATGAGTTTTTTTTCCTCATTTAAGTTTTTGTTACTGATAAGTACCGCCTCACTTTTCAATACAATTTCAACTTCTTTTAACCCATTCATTAAAAGAGTACTGCCCGAACTTACGATATCAAAAATTCCATCTGCCAATCCGATACTTGGGGCAATTTCTACACTTCCTCCAATCTCTTCAATCTCAACGGCAATATTGTGTTCTTCAAAAAACTTACTAATGATTTTTGGATAACTAGTTGCTACTTTTTTATTATTGAAATACGACAGCCCCGTATAGTTTTCTTCTTTCGGAATCGCTAACGATAATTTACATACAGCAAAACCAAGTTTTTCTAAAATGTTTATATTTTTATCGGTTTCCCAAACCTCATTCTCGCCCAAGATGCCGATATCGGCGACGCCTTGCTCTATGTATTGTGGAATATCATTATCTCGAAGAAACAGCACTTCTATCGGAAAATTTTGTGCTTCTGTTTTTAGCTTTCTATCACCGTTAGATAATTTAATGCCACAATTTTTTAGCAGTTCGAGTGATTTTTCACTTAAACGGCCACTTTTTTGAATTGCAATTTTTATTTTATTCATTTTTTTCAATAATAATATAGACAAACTGAAGGTGTGTAAAAATAAAAAAACCCGTCTGAATACTTAGACGGGTTTAGAAGAATCTTAAAAATTACATATCATTCCTAACTCGTCTGAGTGCAAGAATGTAAAGCATGAAGGTGTTGTTGAAAATATTTCATTTTATTGGTTCAATAATACAAAGAGAATCAAATAATTCAAAATTCGGATTATATCTATTTCTTGACTCACTTCATCAAAATTAATTTCTTCACATCCGTAAACGAACCGGCGGTGAGTTTGTAGAAATATAATCCGCTTGGCAATGCACTTGCATTCCACTGAATGTTATACACTCCCGGTTCCATTGCTTCATTGAGAACGGTGGCAACTTCCACTCCTATGACATTAAATACTTTCAATGTCACAAATCCTCCGCCAGAAGCGGAGCCGCCGTTGGCTGAGAAATCCGCAATTCGCAATCCGAAATTTGTCGTCGGGTTAAACGGATTGGGGTAATTCTGTTCGAGAGCAAATTCACTTGGTTTTACCGGATGATTGTCATTGCCATCGCCTTCAGGCGGTGGGGGCGGTAACTCAGTCGTTGGAATAATGTGAATTCTGTTTGAGGCATTCAGGAGCGGATTGGTTGAAAGCAATAATTTTCCGTTGCCGGAAACTTTCACCCAATATGCTTTTCCCGGCATGATTGAATCGGAGGAAAAATATCCGTTCTCAAATCCAACAAATTCACTTGTGACAAGTCCTGCCGGTTCACTGGTGATTGTTGCGACATCAACAGGATAAGAAAGTGAGCCGATAATATTCCAACCGTTTACAACATCTATTGAATCATTGAGAAGCAAGTAGCCATCAACCGGTATTGTTTCGACAGAATTGAATTTCATCCAATATCCATTTCCGGTTTCAAGTGTTGCTTGACTGAAGTATCCGTCGGCGTACTTGAACGCATCAGAAATTGCACTCGGGAAAAGCGCCGTCTTAGCAAATGAAAATGCTTTGATTGGAACAGACACAATATTCCATCTTGAAGTGACATCAACCGAAATAACCCTGCGTGAAGCAACATGAAAATCAAGAGTTGTCTCTAATGTTCCTGACAACGAATCATTGCTGAAGAAGTAGAGTGTTGTTGAATAATCTCCGACAGGAACGGATGTAGGGTCAAAAGTGAGAACGATGTCAAGCGATTCATCCGGAGCCAGTGTTCCGTTATCAGAACTAACGGTTAACCATGATGGAAATACAGAACCGCCGGAAGCCATCATGGAAGAACTTGAAGTGATGAGATAATTCAGTGCGGAATATCCATCGTTTGAAAGCGCTATTGTATCATATTTGATTTGTGCTAATTCTGTTTCAATCACAACGGAAGATGGAGGAGCCGAGATGAGCGGTCCGAGCGTGTTCAACACGACATAAATTGTCTTTGTCGTTTGAGCCGGATCGTTCGTGGTAAGAGTAAATGAACTGTTGTACGTCGTCCACATACTTAAATCCTGTGTGTTGATGTTTAATTGGAGCAAGGATGAATCATATTCGACAATCTCACCGGCATCGTTCGAAATGGTCATCCACATCGGTGGTGTGTAACTTGTGCTGTACGTCAGTGTGTCGTCTCCGTTATTGAACAGGCGAAATGTTTTGGTTGTCGCATCGTTCGGCAGGAGTGAAATCTTTACTGTGTCTGTTTGGAAATGCGCCAACTGTCCGATGTTGAATATGTTGCCGCTAATGACGAGTGAGAAGTTTTGTGCGCCGCCCGTGAGCGTTCCTTTGTGCGTCACACGGAGAGTATAAGTTCCTTTTGAAGGAGAAGCGACATACACTTGCTCGACGTTATCACGATTATTATCTCCGGTTGTTGCGGCGTTCGCGGGATTGAATACATCCAACACCCAGGGAGAGTATGTTGTGCCGGTTGCATTTTTGATGATTCTCAAATCAAGGTCGTTCACTAACATTCTTGTGGTATCATCGAGAGCAATGGGACGAATTGTCCCTGAAGGGTCTGTCCAGCAGAGTGTCGCGCGTAACGCTTGTGTTCCGCTTGAAGAAAGTTGAATTTCATACGTTCCACCTTGCGTGAGTTGCTGTTCCTGAATATGCGAGCCGTAACCGTCAATCGAATCTTGCTTCATCAATTGAACTGCCTTGTTTGTATTGACTAATCCCCATCCAAATGAATAATCAGGACCGGTTGCGCTTCCTGCTTCATCAGCAGTTTGAATGAGAATCGCTTTCATTGTTGATGAACGAAGCGGAATTGTTCCCTGCATCCGTTTTTGTTGTTCAAGCAATAAGCCGACAGAACCGGCAACTGATGGTGAAGCCATCGAAGTACCGGACAAAGAACCATAAGCAGTGGTTGATGTTTCAAGGGTTGAATACAACGATTGTCCATTCGCAACGACATCGGGTTTGATACGTCCATCATCTGTTGGTCCCCATGCCGTGTAGGATTCTGCCAACACTGCGGAAGCGTTCGTATAACCACTCGTCAAATCTTTTACAGACCCGACAGAGAGAACATTTTTTGAAAGACTTGTGCCGGAAATACAATCGTAACCTGTGGAGCCACCATCTTCATCCCGTTGTCCATAGACCCAACGCCATTGACCACTTGCAAATATCCAGTGGCTGAGCGCATAATAAGGACCTTCACCTCTGTCATTCCCTGCGGAAACAACAATTAAATAGTTTGGTGCATTGTACGCAATATCATCCCATGTTTTTGCATCGTTATCATAATACCCGAAAGAATAATCTTCCGTTTTACTAATCAGTGTATCACCGAACCAGGCATATTGCCCGTCCCCGAAATAATCGAAATCCCATCCGGTAATTGTTCCATACGAATGGTTAGAGACTTTCATCCCTGCGGATGCGGCTGTAGCCATTTCCGCATCATCACTGTTCCAATCATACGCTTTTAATTTTGCCTGATATGCCATTCCTTTTGCATTGGCTGTTACGCCTGCCGCAATCATGGTTCCCGCTACGTGAGTGGAGTGTTGATGCAGACCTCCTTGCGATTGAATTACTCTGCCGGTGAATTCCTGATGCGTTGTCTTGATGCCACCTGCATCCCATTCACCTAATGTATCTGTTGCACCGGTTAAGTTGTAACCCGAACTGCCACCGGGTTGAACTTTATTAGTTGAAATTGTTTTTGCCGCGTTGATATTATCTGTCTTAAAAATAACGGGTCTGCCGTTTTCAAAGCGTTGGAGTTCGAAGGTTGAACCATCTTTGCGTTCTGCCCGAACAGGCATTTTCAATTTCGTTGCTATTGATTCAGCAACGAGTCGGTCTTTCTGCCATTGATTTGCTTTTTCTATTGAGAATTGTTCAAGCCAACTTTTCTGAGCAAGAACTATGGAGGGAAGAACGAGCAGGCTAAAAATGATGAGCGAAGTAATGAATCGAAAGACTCTCATGGACAATTCCTAATAGTAAAATGATGAGTAAAGTATTTGAATTACTTGAAACTAAGAAATCATTTGGAATATGTCAAATCTTGCTATCAAAGGTACTTTGATTCTAAGCGAAATTTATCGTATTATTGGACTCACATGTAATAAATTAGGAGTTCAATGACTGAACAAAATCAAGAAGTACAACAAAATAACAATAATTCTCAATCCGAAGGGGAACAGCGGGAACAACGACCACAAAGTCAAGACCGCAGATTCAGAGACCGGAGAGAACGAGGAGAGCGACCGGAGAGAGGCGAACGTGAACGAGGGAGAGATAATCGAAGACAGGGAAGAAACGGACGACCATCGGTTGAGCGGGAACCGAGAGATGAGAGGCAACGGGAAGAACGTCAGGATGAACGACGACAAGATGAAAGACAACAGGGCGGGCAAACGGAATTGAGTGTCATTATTCCTCTATTGAATGAGGAACAATCTCTTCGTGAACTTTACGGAAAGTTACGCGATGCACTTTCGAGAGGCGGGTACGAAATAATTTTTATTGATGACGGAAGCACCGATGGTTCGCTTCGTGTTCTTCACGAATTGAGAGCCAGAGACCGTCGTGTCAAGATTATTCGTTTCAGAAGAAATTTCGGAAAGTCAGCCGCGCTTGCCGCCGGATTCAAACATGCAAAAGGAAATTACATCGTAACGATGGATGCTGATTTGCAGGATGACCCGGCAGAAATTCCGAATCTCATCAATGAATTGAAAAAGGGATTTGATTTGGTTTCCGGATGGAAGAGAAAACGGAAAGACCCGATTTCGAAAACGATTCCTTCGAAGTTTTTCAACTTCGTTACGTCGGTGATGACCAATATTAAACTGCACGATTTCAATTGCGGATTGAAAGCATACCGGAAAGAAGTTGTGAAGTCGGTGAAAGTGTATGGTGAACTTCACCGGTATATTCCCGTCCTTGCACATTGGCAAGGATTCAAGGTCGGTGAGATTCAGGTAAAACATTCACCACGAAAATACGGAAAGACAAAGTTTGGTATCGGAAGATTCTGGAAAGGATTTCTCGATTTACTGACCGTGTTATTTACAACCCGGTACATTCAACGTCCGCTCCATTTGTTCGGATTCTGGGGTTCGGTTTCTTCGCTTTCAGGTTTTCTGGTTTGCATGTATTTGGTATTTGAATGGTTTGCAGGTCGGACGGCGTTGAGTAATCGCCCCCTCTTTCTTGCCGGCGTGATGATGATAATTGTCGGTGTGCAGTTTATCTCGCTCGGTTTACTTGGCGAGATGATTGCCAAAACACGGCTTGAAGGTGATGACGAATATTCCATCAGTGAATTTTGGAAGTAACTTCAGTTGAAGAAGATTCTGTATTCAGAATTAAAACGGGATTGTCGTCATTTTCGCGCAGACGTTCCGTGTAAGCCGCACAAGCAACATGGCGTTCATTGTGTTGATGGAAAAGGAAACGCGTGCACGTACTATGATAAAGTCGGCAAGCGAATCCTTATCATAAAGTTAGGAGCAATCGGCGACGTCATTCGAACGACGCCGTTGCTCCATAAACTCAAGCAGGTGGAATCTGATGCAGAAATCTGGTGGCTTACATATTCTCCCGATGTGGTTCCGAAATCAGTTGATGTTATTCTCACCTACACGGCGCAGAGTCTTGCCATTCTTCAAGCAACACCGTTTGATATTCTTTATAATTTAGACAAAGACAAAGAAGCAAGCGCTCTTTGCTCATTGCTCAAAGCGAAAACGAAAAAAGGATACACGTTCAAAAACGGAAAGTGTATTCCAATCAACGAAGCGGCAGAGCATAAATATCTCACCGGCGTATTCGATGATGTAAGTAAAGCGAACACGAAATGTTATCAGGAAGAAATTTTTGAAATCTGTGGCTTCAAATTCAACGGTGAAGAATACATCATGCCGGATGTTCCCGCCCATGAATGGAAACTTCCATCGAAGAAAAAAATCGTCGGACTGAACACCGGTTGCGGTGGTCGTTGGACATCGCGCCTCTGGGCAGAAGAAAATTGGATTGCTCTTGCAAAGCGATTGAAGAAAGGAGGATATGTTCCGTTACTACTTGGCGGCGAGCAAGAACATGAAAAAAATCTTCGGCTTCAAAAGGCGAGCGGTGCATTGTACTTCGGACACTTCCCGATGCCGAAGTTCATGGATGAAATCAAACAATGCGATTTGATTGTCACCGCCGTAACGATGGGAATGCACCTTGCCATCGGATTCCAAAAGAAGATGGTGCTGTTCAATAATATTTTCAACAAGCACGAGTTCGAGTTATACGGCCGCGGGGAAATCCTCGAACCGGATTTCGACTGCGATTGTTTCTACTCGCCGACCTGCCCGAATAACTGTATGCAGTATCTTTCGGTTGATGCAGTGTACGATTCGTGTGTACGGTTGTTGAAGTAAGAACGAGGTTGTCTCATAAGTTTAAGAAAAGAGTAGCCGCAGACTTTATGTCTGCGTTCTTGATGCGGAATCGCAACCATGAAGGTTGCGCCTACGATGGAACCTAACTTTTGAGACAGCCCCTTGAAAATAAAAAAATGAAATCGAAACTGCTTCAGCAGTTTTGTAACACAAGAAATGTTAGTTCATGTCGAAACAAAAAAAACAAAAACAGCAAAGTTTTCTATCTGCTACGTGGTTTAAACGAATTGAATTTGTCGGTTTGATTGCGTTGCTTGGATTGCTTTACTATCACGCAAAACATTTCAACTTTGTTCAGGACGATTCTTTCATCACGTTCCGGTACGTGAAAAACTTTGCCGAAGGACATGGACTCGTCTTCAACATCGGTGAGAGAGTGGAAGGATATACGACATTTCTTTGGACGATTCTCCTCGCCGTTCCGGCAATTCTCAACTTCGATATGATTTCAACTTCGCAAATCATTGGTGTGTTGTTTGGGCTGGCGACACTCTATCTGATGTATCGCCTTTCTCTTGAAATTTCAACCGAGAACCGGCCAATCGGTTTCTCGTTGATTGCTATTTTGTTTCTTGCATGCAACAGCGCGGTAGCATATTGGTCAATCAGCGGAATGGAAACGGGGATGTTTATGTTTCTTACCGTGCTATCAGTCTGGTTATATATCAAAGAAAGAAAACAGGAGAAGAAATTTGCTTACGCTCCGTTCGCCTTTGTTCTTCTTTCGCTTACTCGACCGGAGGGAATGTATCTTTTTGGACTGACGATGATGCACTTTATAGCGGAAGTGTTCCTTGATAAAGAACGAAATCGAAAAGAAGAATTCAAACGATTAGTGATGTGGGGCGCGCTCTATGCAATTCCCATCGGGCTGTTCATGGGATGGAGATTGTTCTATTATGGATGGCTTTTCCCAAACACGTATTACGCGAAAGCCGGTTTCTCGAAAGAATATTTCAACGCAGGAGTTGATTACTTCTGGCAATTCGCTCAAATGGATTTATTCTGGGGAGCGTTACTCGTTCTTCCGATTGCACTTCTCCTCTGGAAACGACGTAGTTCCGAAATTCTCTATCTTTCGTTTTTGATTCTTACGTACACCGCGTACATCGTCTCCGTCGGCGGTGATGTACTTCCGAATTTCCGTTTCTTCATTTCGATTCTTCCTCTCATGTATTTACTTGTGCAGGAAAGTTTGTTTGAACTCTATAAATTGTTTGAAGAAAAACGTTCGATGCTGAGATATATTGTGTACGCTTCGCCATTGGTGCTGGCGTACTACACGTACTCGATTCCGTACGACCATGTTCGCCGCTATTGCGATTTGGAAAACGGTTTAGTTGAAAAAATGACGGAACAGGGGAAGTGGTTCAAAGCAAACAGCAAGCCGGGCGCGGTCATTGCGGCTTCAACAATTGGCGCTGTTTCTTTTTACTCCGAGATGACGCTCATTGATATGCTGGGATTGACGGATGAAACCATCGCTCACAATCCTGAACCATTGGAAGATTTGCAAAGCGGATGGAAAGAACGTCATCATAACTCGACGTATGTTTTGTCGCGCAAGCCGGATTGGATTTTATTCTCGACGGGATTCAAACCGAGCGCGTTCGCAGAACGGGCATTGTTCACGAAGAAAGAATTCCGTCAATGGTATCATCAATATTATTTTCATCCGGGCGGAGATGCGGAGGGAATCGGCATTGTCTATAAACGCGCGGAACAACCTTGGATTGATTCTTCGTTGACTGATTCTCATCCGATACGCAACCAGTTTGTGAATGATTATTATGACGGTGTGAACCGAATCTCCCGATGGCCCAACGATGCTATGGAGTATTTCAAAAAATCGGAAGCCGCCGCACCCGCAGATTTCGGAATGTTGTATGAAGCAATTGCTCAAACGTATCTGACCTTGAAGAATACACAGGAAGCAATCAGATATTATGAAAAAGCCATTGCCGCCGACCCGCGCTTAATCGAAAGCAACCGGATTCTCGGAACGTACATGTTGCAAATCGGGAACGCGCCGAAAGCATTGCAATATCTTGAAATGCTCGTGAAGGTTGACCCTGATTTCTCGAACGCGTGGACATTGTACGGGCAAGCATTGGTAAGTGTCGGCGATGTGAGTCGGGCGCAAGCCGCGTTTCAGAAAGCGCTTGAGGTAGCGCCGAATAATGCTGAAGCGTACAGTTTGCTTCAACGGCTGTCGAGCCGCGGTTGAGTGTAGTATCGTTCGTTGAACGTGAAAATCATTATTGTCAGCACAGCATATCCGTTACGAGGCGGCATCGCACACTTCAACGCGCTTCTTGCCAAACATCTTCGTGTACGTCACGAAGTTGAAACGATTACCTTCAAACGGCAGTATCCCAAATTTCTTTTCCCCGGAAAAACTCAGGTCGAAGACTCGACCCGTCGAGATGAATCAAGCGGAAACACCGGGCTTGAAGAAATTCAACCCGCACCGCAGTTAGTTGATTCCATCAATCCGTTAAACTGGTTGAGCGTTGCCTCTGAAATCAAAAAACGAAAACCCGACTTGGTGATTTTTAAATATTGGCTCCCGTTTTTCGGTCCCTGTTTCGGAACGATTGCAAAACGTGTAAAACGCGGAACGAAGACAAAAGTTCTCTTCATTTGCGATAATATTATTCCGCATGAACGAAGGCCTGGAGATGTTGCTTTTACAAAGTACGCGTTCAAAGCGGCAGATTATTTTATAGTGCAATCGAAATCGGTCGAAAAAGATTTGAACACACATTTTCCAAATTCATCATATCGTCTCGTCCCGCATCCTGTGTATGAAAATTTCGGAAAACTGATTCCGCAGGAAGAAGCACGCGCAATCTTGAACATCAAACAAAAACATGTTCTCCTTTTTTTTGGATATGTTCGTCATTACAAAGGGCTGGATACTCTGATTGAAGCATTCAAACTGCTTACTACCCACTACTCGCCATTCACCAATCACCAATTACTTGTCGTTGGTGAATTTTATGACGATGAGCAAAAGTACCGTCAGCAGGTAAAAGAGTTGAACCTTGAATCATCAGTTCGGTTTGTGTCCGAGTATGTTCCGAACGGAGAAGTCGCGAACTGTTTTTCCGCTTCGGATGTCGTTGTGCTTCCATATCGCTCGGCGACGCAAAGCGGAATTGTGCAGATTGCCTACAATTTTGATAAGCCGGTGATAGCAACGGATGTCGGCGGGTTATCGGAAACGGTTCTCCACGAACGAACAGGCTACATTGTTCCGCCGGAACATCCGCGGGCGTTGGCTGATGCAATCATAAAATATTTTGAAGAAGACAAACAGGAGGTTTTTTCCCGTAATGTGCGGGAAGAAAAGAAAAAGTACTCGTGGGAACATTTTGTCGGGACGATTGAAGAATTGGCGGGAGGACATTGAGCGTGAAGAGTTTGCAATGCAGAATATGTTCTTCTCTGCAACTGAAACCGATTCCATTCGGATACAACTTTAACGGAAGATGGTTCGGCGCTCTTGAGTGCAACGAATGCGGAATAATTTTTCTTGACCCCCAACCAACCGCTGAAGAATTCAAGCAGATGTATTCGCATGAATATTTCGAAGGAGATTTCCGGTGCGGGCATGCAGGAAGTTATTTCGATGATGCGGTGACGGAATCGCTCGAAGACAATTCGCTTCTGCAACGATTGAAGAAATTTAAACCGACAGGGAAATTTTTAGAAGTAGGTTGCGCCGGCGGTGCGTTTTTGAACGCGGCAAAAAAATCCGGTTATGATGTTTATGGAGTGGAGTTTTCCGGCGATGCGGCAAGGTTGGCAAGAACAAAATACGGACTCAACGTTGTTGTTGGAGATATACACGAAGCAAAATTTCCTGAGAACCAGTTCGATGTAATCTTTCTCGGCGATGTGCTTGAACATCTTCCCGACCCGCTTGCGAGTGTGAAAGAATTGTACAGAATCCTCGCTCCGAAAGGAATTGTCGTTTTTGAATGTCCGACGCAAACGAACACACTGTTTTCGAGGAGCGGTTTTGTTCTCTACTCGATGCTGAACAAACGGGCGACAGTCAATATGCCGCCGTATCATGTCTTCGAGTATCGCCCGAACAGCATGGCAAAGTTGATAACGATGTGCGGGCTTCGGGTCGTTGAAACCAATGTCTCTATCATTCCTCCGAAAGAAATTTCACAGCGCGGTTCGGCGTTGGAAAATGCCGGGAAGAAATGGTTTCATTACATCAATTATTCGGTGACGAAGATGCTTGGTATGTTCGGCGACAGAATTGAACTCATCGCGACGAAGGACTGAGATGAAGGTTGCACTTGTCTTCGGCACCCGACCGGAAGCCATCAAACTCGCCCCCGTCGTTCTTGAATTACGGAAACGGAATATTCCGCATGTTGTCATCGTGACGGCACAGCATCGTGAACTGCTCGACCAAAAACTCGACATCTTCAACATCAAACCGGATTACGATTTAAACATCATGCAACCCGGTCAGGATTTGTTTTACATTACCACGACCGTACTGAATGAAATCAAACATGTGCTTGAGAAAGAATCGCCTGATGTTTTGTTGGTGCAGGGAGATACGACAACGACGTTTGCCGCGAGTCTTGCCGCCTTCTATTTGAAGATTCCCGTCGGACATGTTGAAGCGGGATTGCGGACATGGAATAAACTCAATCCCTGGCCCGAAGAAATCAATCGGCAAATTACTTCACGACTGACGGATTTCCATTTTGCGCCAACCGAGTGGGCGAAGAACAATTTGTTGAACGAAGGAGTGGAGCCCGAGACCATTTTCGTTACGGGGAACACGGTCATTGATGCATTGAAGATGATTGTCTCGCCGGAGTTTCAGTTCGATGATGAACGATTGAATCGGATTGATTTCAATAGGAAGAAGGTCATTCTCCTGACATCTCATAGACGGGAAAATTTCGGGAAACCGATGCGTGAAGTGTTCACAGCATGTCGGCAGATAGTTGAATACCATTCCGATGTTGAACTGATTTATCCCGTTCATCCCAATCCGAATGTACAATCAGCGGCGAAAGAAATTTTTTCCTCTGTTACCCGTGTGCATCTGATTGAGCCGTTGGAGTATCGTTCCTTTGTTCAGTTGATGAACAAATGTTATTTGATTCTGACGGACTCCGGCGGCATACAGGAAGAAGCGCCTTCGCTTGGAAAACCGGTGCTTGTTCTTCGCACAACGACGGAACGACCGGAAGCAATCGAAGTCGGAACGGCGAAGTTGGTTGGAACGGATAAAGAGAAAATCATTGCAGAAGCAAATCTATTGTTGACTGATTCCAATGCCTATCAAACAATGTCAACCAAAGCCAATCCTTACGGCGATGGGAAAGCGGCAGAGCGAATCGTGGACATTCTTGTAGGACGAAATTTATTTCGTCCATTGACCGGGTCGAAATAAATTTCGACGTACAACATGAACCCGTTCGTTTATTGCATTATCCTCAATCTCAACGGCAAGCAACTTTTGCTTGAAACGATTGAGTCCGTGTTGAAGATGACATACCCGCGATTTGAAATTATTGTTGTGGATAATGGTTCGACGGATGGAAGTCAGCAAGCGGTGAAGGAAATGTATCCGAATCTTGTCTTGCTGGAAAACGGTAAGAATCTCGGCTTCGGCGAGGGGAATAATGTCGGTATCAACTACGCTGTGGAACAGGGCGCAGAGTGGCTCATCTTATTGAACAACGACATTGCGGTTGATGAAAACATGCTTTCGGAAATGATGAACGTTGCAGTTTCCGATTCACGTATCGGAATTCTTTGCCCGAAGATTTATTTCTTCTCCGAGCCGAACAAGTTTTGGTACGCCGGGGGAAAAGTAAATTTCTTCACAGGCATGGTTGCACATCGCGGCATACGCGAATCGGACAACGGACAGTATGACACGACGGAAGAAACAGAATACGCTACGGGCTGTGCGTTCTTAGTCAAGCGGGAAGTCATCGAGCGGGTCGGAACGTTCGACCCGATCTATTTTCCTGCCTACTCTGAAGATGCTGATTGGACAGAACGAACACGCCGAGCCGGGTATAAAATCATGTACGTTCCGAAAGCGAAACTCTGGCACAAAGTCTCCTCGTTCAGCGGCGGCGGAATGACGCCGTTGAAAACGCAACTCAAAGTCGAACACAATCTTATCTTTTTCAAACGGTATGCGAGTTGGTATCACTGGCTGACCATTCCATGGTTCATCGGCGGCGCGACGCTGTGGTTCGTGTTCAAACATATTCTCTCAGGAAATTTTCGTATAATTGGTGCGCTGTTCAGAGGGTTTCTGAAAGCACTTAATAAACTTTTCCGATAATTTACAACTTGGACTATGGCATTTACAATTGAACCAACACACCTAGAGGGCTTACTCATTGTCAAGCCGGAAGTGTTTGGCGATGAACGCGGCTTCTTCATGGAAATCTATCGCTCCGATTCTTTTGCCGCGTTAGGGTTGCCGTCGAACTTTCTTCAGGATAATCATTCGCGTTCCGCCAAAGGCGTGTTGCGGGGAATGCACTTTCAGTGGGACCCGCCGCAAGGGAAGTTAGTTCGTGTCACGTCCGGTCGTGCGTTCCTGTGCATGGTTGATATTCGGAAAGGCTCGCCGACACTGGGAAAATATTTTTCAAAAGAAGTGGACGCTGAGACACGAATCGAAATTTGGGTGCCTCCCGGTTTTGCAAACGGCTTTTGCGCCTTGACGGACAAAACAGAAATCCAATACAAATGCACCAGCATTTACAATAACAAGAGCGAGGGAAGCATTCTATGGAACGACCCGGAAATCGGAATTCCGTGGACAGTGAGTGAGCCGGTTCTTTCAGAGAAGGACAAGAGGGGGATGACGCTCAAACAATGGTTACAAACACCGATGTCTGATGTGTTTACATACTAACCCTTTTAAAAACGAAGTTAATTATGTATGGTCCATTGTCAATAGTCAATGGTCATTTGTCATTTGTCAATCGTCCATGGCTGAACGTCTTCAAACGATAAACCATAACTACGAACGTTTAACCAATAACTATTAGAATGAAAGTCGCCATCATCGGAGCGAACGGTCAACTCGGTACAGACCTGATGCTTGTGTTTGCAGAATATCAACCGTTTGCATTGAATCACGAACAGATTGAGATTGGAAACATAGATTCGGTGAATTCGGTTTTGTCGGAATTGAAACCGGATGTGGTTGTGAATACTGCCGCTTTCCATAACGTTCCGTTGTGTGAGAAAGAGATTGAAAAAGCATTTCAGGTAAACGGACTCGGCGCGTTGAATCTTGCAAAAGTTACCGAATCTCTTGGGATTGATTTCGTCCATGTCAGTACGGATTATGTGTTTGACGGAACGAAACAAGCGCCCTATATCGAAACAGATGCAACGAATCCGTTGAATGTGTATGCGATTACAAAACTCGCGGGTGAACATTTTGTAGCGGCATATTCTCCGCGGCATTACATTGTACGAAGTTGCGGGTTATACGGACACGCAACGTGCCGCGCAAAAGGGACAAATTTTGTCGAGACGATGCTTAAACTTTCAAAAGAAAAAAATGAACTGCGTGTGGTGAACGACGAAATAATTACACCGACTTACACTTTCCATCTTGCAGAACAAATAAGAGAATTGGTAAAGACTAAAGCGTATGGAATCTATCATGCAACGAACAACGGTTTCTGTTCGTGGTACGAGTTTGCCAAAGCGATTTTCGAGATTGCGGGGATTGAAATCAATGTCATCCCGGTTTCATCGAAGGAGTTTGCATCGCCGGTAAAACGCCCGTCGTATTCGGTTCTGGAAAACAACGCGTTGCTATCGTTAGGGATTGATATCATGCCGCACTGGAAGGAAAGTCTTCAACACTACTTTCGGAATCAGTAACCAGTACTCAGTAAACAGTACTCATTGTCAATGGTGAACGGTCAATTGTCAATTGATAACTCAAAAAATATTAACTGTAAACAGTAAACTGAAAACAAAAAACTGAGTGTGGAATTCGGTAAACACATAACGAAAGGCATCTGGGCGTTTGCGGATAAAGCACTTCCGGCGATTTACGGAGTCGCGTATATCTTCCTCGTCATTCGTGTCTTGCCGGAACAAGAGTACGGAGCGTTTGTTATTGTGCAGACACTCTTCGCGTTTGTTACCGCTCTTGGTTTTGCACTTGCCTTTCAGCCGTTCACGAAGTTTGCGGCGGAAACAGAGGACTACGGACCGTTTGCCGTTGCAAGCGTCATTCTCTCCGGCGGATTTTATCTCCTCGTTTCTGCGGCGATACTTCTTTTTCAACCGGCGCTGGTTCCCATCTTCGACCCGGCGGGGAGCGCGAACATTTCTTCCTTGTTGAAATATGTGCCGCTACTGTTAGTTGCAAGTTTGTACCGGAGTTATGCAATCAGTTTGTTGCAGACGACGTATCAGGTGCAGAAGATTTTTTGGATTGATGCCGCGTATTTTCTCGGTACCATCGTTCTTATTCTTCTCGCACGGGAACTTCACCGGTTCAACACGGCGGAGGATATTGTAAAGATGAACCTGCTCGGTATTTCGTTTTCCTCGCTTCTCTCGATTGCGCTCACGTTTCGTTCCCTGAAAGGGAAGTACTCTTTTCAGAAGGAAGCATTTTGGAAGATGGTGAACTTCGGGAAGTTCAGTTTCGGGGGAAACGCCGTTTATACGGTCTTCTCCCAACTCGACATTTTCTTTGTTTCGTCCACTGCCGGGGTGACGGGCGTGGCGATTTACAACGTTGCGAAAATATTTAACCGGCTTACCGATATGCTTGCTCAGGTATTGCAGATGTTCCTTGTCCCGTTTTCTTCCAAGGCGTATGCAAAAGGAGAACTCGATAACCTTCAGGTAACGGCAGAGAAAGCAATCTGTTTTTCCACGCTTCTGTTTCTTCCGGTGTTTGTGTTGTTATTCTTTTTCCCGGAATGGCTTCTTGAATTGCTCTATCATGGAAAGTATCAGGATGCCGCGCCGGTGGTGCGTGTGTTTAGTTTCCTGACGTTGATTGTTCCGTGGAATGGAGTCATTGCAAGTTATTTGATTGGTATGAATAAATTAAAAGTACCGATGATGTTGAGTGTTGTTCATCTTATTCTTTCTTTCGTTTTATATTATTTTCTCACTGATACTTTGGGATTCTTCGGGACAAGCATTGGCTATGTCACTGCCTTGTTCATCACGACATTCATGATTTACCTTTACCTGAAAAGTTTTGTGGTCATTCTGCCGCAAAAGGTTTTTTCACACATTACTGATGTAATGGCATTTGTTCAAACGAAAATAATAAACTTATTGAAGTAACAATTTGAATGGATTGTATGCTGTTCTTTTAACTGAGGCAAAGTCATCAAACTTTGACAGAATAGTAAACATGGTAAATACATTGACAATTTAAGAATTCGGGATGTCAAAGAATCCGCCCGGAATGCGGAATTAGGGAATCGGAATGCGGAATTAGGAAATCGGAATGCGGAATTAGGGAGTCAGAATGCGGAATTAGCCGACCGGAATGCGGAATTAGGGAATCAGAATGCGGAGTTAGCCGACCGGAATGCGGAATTAGGGAGTCGGAATGCGGAGTTAGTCGACCGGAATGCGGAATTAGGGAATCGGAATGCGGAATTAGGGAGTCGGAATGCGGAGTTAGTCGACCGGAATGCGGAATTAGGGAATCGGAATGCGGAATTAGGGAATCGAAATGCGGAGTTAGCCGACCGGAATGCGGAGTTAGCCGACCGGAATGCGGAATTAGGGAATCAGAATGCGGAGTTAGGCAGACAGAATGCGGAATTAGGGA